>CACZPX010000186.1 GCA_902783095.1 uncultured Lachnospiraceae bacterium | reverse complement strand
TTGGTGATGGAGTTGGACTCGCCTTGCTGCTCATCGTCCCTGGAAAGACGCTCATAAAGCGCTGTGATCTTCTCTTTCATACTGGCTTCTCCCTCCTTTCCTTGTAGTATGTAAAAGCGCCGAAAGCCCGCTATTTTACATGATTTTTTGACATTCTGATGTCGCCTTTTTTTGCGCGAATCCATGTCTGAAAACGGCTCTGCATTTATTATCCTTAAAAATGGCTCCCTTATGAACGGACACGGTCGGTTTTTGGCTCACATCACGTCCGGCTCCGGCTCCCGGTTCCGGTTTTCAAAGTGGGCGGCCACCTCTTTCAGCAGATTCCGCACCGGCAGTTTTTGCGGGCAGCGTTCCTCGCAGTTTCCGCAGCGGATGCAGGCACTGGCCTTTCCGAAGTACTGTGAGAGCTGATCGTAATACTCAAAGCTGGAGGACATGGCGGTCCGTTCCGGCTCCTTCAGGTCCTTGTTGTACAGGGAAAAATAACGCGGAATGGGGATGTTGGCCGGGCAGTCCTCCGTGCAGTAGGCACAGCCGGTGCAGGCGACGGCCGGACTGCGGCGCAGGATATCCGCCGCCTGACGCAGTACCTCCATCTCCGCTTCACAGAAAGTGTCGGCCTCTTCTGCGCTCTGCAGGTTATCCCGTACCATCTCTTCGCTGCCCATGCCGGAGAGCACCCGTTCCACACCGGGCAGGCTTGCCGCAAAGCGGATGGCCCAGGAAGCGATGCTCCGGTCCGGGTGCAGGGCTTTCATCAGACGCTCTGCCTGTTCCGGAACATTTGCCAGCGTTCCGCCCTTGACCGGTTCCATCACGATCACCGGCTTTCCGAACTTTACAGCGGTCTCATAACAGCGGCGCGACTGGATGCCCTCGCTCTCCCAGTCCAGCCAGTTGATCTGCAGCTGGACAAAGTCCATCTCGGGATGCGCCCTCAGGATGCCCTCCAGCACTTCCGCACTGTCGTGGCAGGAAAAACCGATGCGCCGGACCAGGCCCTGCTGCTTCTTCTCCGACAGCCAGGCAAAGCAGTCCAGCTCTTCATAGCGCTGCAGATAGGATGCATTCATATCGTGCAGCAGATAGTTGTCAAAGTATTCCAGTCCTGTCTTTTTGAGCTGTTCAAAAAAGATCCTGTCCCGGTCTGCCTTGTCGTTCACAAAGTAACAGTGCAGTTTGGTAGCTGTCTGAAAGGCTTCCCTTGGATACCGGTCCGTGAGCACCTGCTTTACCACGCGCTCGCTCTGATAGCCCTGATAGCCCCAGGCGGTGTCAAAATAACGGCAGCCCCGGGACAGCAGCAGATCCGTCATCCGTTCCACTGCTTTTACATCCACTTTGGCAGGATCGTTCGGATCCAGCCGCGGCAGGCGCATCAGGCCGAATCCCAGCTTATTCACCGGCAAGCTCCTTTTTTAAGGCGAGGTACTCTTCCTCCGTGATGACCGGGATCCCCAGTTCGCGGGCGGTACGGTTTTTGGTGGAATTGGACGCCGCGTCGTTGTTGATCAGATAGCTGGTTTTGGCGGAGACGCTGCCGGACACCTTGCCGCCCAGGCTCTCGATCTCCTGCTGCAGCGCCTTGCGGTTGGCAAAGTGCTCCACGCTGCCGGTGATCACAAAGGTGAGCCCGTCAAAGCCGGCGCCGGCAGGGGCCGTTTCCGCTTCTATTGTAAGTTCCGGAAGAAGTCTGGCCAGCAGGGCGCGGTTTTTGTCATCGTCAAAATAGCTGCGGACGGAGGCCGCCAGCACCGGGCCGATGCCGTCTATACCGGAGAGTTCCTCCTGCGTCATGGCGCGCAGCGCGTCCAGGCTGCCGCCGCAGGCGCGCGCCAGCATTCTGGCGTTTGCCGGGCCGATGCCGCCGATCCCCAGCGCGGAGACCAGCCTGGTAAAGGTGGTATGCCGGGAGCGCTCTATGGCCTGGCTCAGCTTTTCGTAGGACTTTTCCCCAAAGCCCTCCATGGCGACGATCGCGTCTCTGTGGTCGGCAATGCGGTAGAGATCCGCAAAATCATGCAGAAAGCCCGCGGCGATCCACTTTTCCAGCGTGGATTCGGAGATGCCCTCTATGTTCATCGCGTCGCGGCTCACAAAGAGGTCGAAACTCTTGATCTGCTTGGCGGCGCAGGCCGGATTGGGGCAGGTGAGGACCATCACGTCCTCGTTTTCCTGGATCACGGTAGGCGCGCCGCAGACCGGACAGAAGGCCGGTTCCGGCATGGGGCCGCCCTGCGTGAGGTTTGCGGAGATCTGCGGAATGATCATATTGGCCTTGTAGACGGTGATGCGGTCCCCTTTGTCGAGCTTTAGGGCGCGGTAGATGCTGACGTTGTGCACGCTTGCGCGGCTTACGCTGGTCCCCTCCAGTTCCACCGGTTCAAAGATGGCCACCGGCGTGATGAGGCCGGTGCGGGAAGCGTTCCACTCCATTTCCACAAGGGTCGTCTCCTGTTCCTCGTCCGCCCATTTGAAGGCGATGGCGTTGCGCGGGAATTTGGCAGTGACGCCCAGGCTCTCGCCGTAGGCGATATCGTCCAGCGTAAGAACCAGACCGTCGGAAGGGATGTCGTTGTGCGCGATCTCCTCCGAAAAGGCGCGGATGGCGTCTGCTATGGTCGCGGCGTTTACGCGGCGGTAGAACACCACGTCAAAGCCCTGTGCCTTCAGCCATTTGAACTGCTCTTCGCGGCTGTTTTTAAAGTCCACGTCCCGGCAGGAAACCAGCGTAAAGGCGTGGAACTGCACGCGCCGCTTTGCGGTGATCTCGTTGTTGAGCTGCCGCACGGATCCGCTGCACAGGTTGCGCGGGTTTTTGTACTGCGCGTCCGCGTCGCCGATCTCGGCGTTCACCTTTTCAAAGTCTTTGTAGCCGATCACGGCCTCGCCGCGCAGCACCAGTTCCCCCTTATAGGGGATGGAAAGCGGCAGGTTGATAAAGGTCTTCGCGTTGTTGGTGATCACCTCGCCGGTGATGCCGTTGCCGCGCGTGACGGCCTTCTGCAGCGTGCCGTTGCTGTAGGTGAGGACGATGG
Source organism: uncultured Lachnospiraceae bacterium (assembly GCA_902783095.1). Classification (GTDB taxonomy): domain Bacteria; phylum Bacillota; class Clostridia; order Lachnospirales; family Lachnospiraceae; genus UBA3774. The sequence continues at coordinate 3,805 of CACZPX010000186.1, read as the reverse complement.
TAAGGCCGTCCATCTTCCAGGACAACAGGCCCTCCTGATGACCAAGCCAGGCCGCGAGCGCCGCAGGGTCCTTAGTCTTGTCCAGGGACAGCATGGGCGAAGCGTGGTCCTCCTTGGGCAGTTTGGACAGGAGTTCATACCCCACGTGCGCCGTGGGGCTGCCGGACAGCGTGATGCCGGTCTCTTTTTCCAGCGCGGCAAGCTCGTCATACAGCGCGTCGTATTCAAAGTTGGACATGATCTCCCGGCTCTCCTGATAATAGGCTCTGGAAGCCTCGTTCAGGAGGTCCGTGAGTTCGCGCATGCGTTCCGTTGCGGTCTTCTTTCCGTTCATGCCATCCTTCCTTTCCCTGCGTTTGGCAGGCTGCCTGTTCCGTTACTTATGCCCGCGGGGACTGCCGGCCGCACGTTCCAGATCCGCAAGTTCCCGCTCCGTAAGACTGCGCCACTTTCCCTGCGGCAGACCGTCCAGCGTGACGTTCATCACGCGGATGCGCTGCAGGGCGGTGACGCGGTACCCGAGCGCCTCGCACATGCGGCGGATCTGCCGGTTCAATCCCTGTGTCAATATGATAGCAAATGAGGTGGGTGATTGTTTGGACACCACGCAGGGTCTGGTCACGGTATCCAGAATGGCCACGCCGCTTCGCATGGACTCTAAAAAGGCGTCCGTGACGGGACGGTTCACCGTCACGATATACTCCTTTTCATGCCGGTTGGCCCCGCGTGCGATGCTCTGCGACAGCGCGCCGTCGTTGGTGAGCAGGATCAGCCCGGTGGATTCCTTGTCCAGCCGGCCCACCGGGAACAGGCGCTCCGGATATCCTACAAAATCGACGATGTTGACCTCGCCGGGAAAGCGCGCCGTGGTACAGACCACGCCGGCTGGCTTATGGACGGCCAGCACCACGCGTTTGGGTGCGGCGCCTATCGGCTTTCCGTCCACGGACACGGTCTCCGTGCCGTTCAGCTTCGTTCCAAGCGAAGCAGGGACGCCGTTTACCGATACGCGTCCCTGTTCGATCAGCCGGTCCGCCTCCCTGCGGGAGCACACGCCGGCCCTGCTTAAATAGTGGTTCAACCGTTCCTCACTCAAGCCGCATCGTCTCTCTTTCCACCAGACGTTCGCTGTTGTAGCGCTGCCGCAGAAGCGGTTTTTCGATCTTTCCGGTAGGATTGCGCGGCACCGTGTCCAGGATGATCTTCCGCGGCCGCTTGTAGCGCGGAAGGCCCTCGCAGAAGGCGCGCACGTCCTCTTCCGTAGCGGTCTCGCCGTCCTTTAGCTCCACTACGGCGGCGGCGATCTCGCCCAGCCGTTTGTCCGCCAGGCCGATCACGGCAACGTCCTTGACCGCGTCAAAGCGCCGGATATAGTTTTCGATCTCCACCGGATACAGGTTCTCGCCGCCGGTGATGATCACATCCTTTTTGCGGTCCACCAGGTAGATGAAGCCTTCGTCGTCCTGCCTGGCCATATCGCCGGTCATCAGCCAGCCGTCTTTTAAGGTTTCCCGCGTGGCGTCCGGATTCTTGTAGTATTCCACCATCACGCCGGGCCCTTTTACCGCCAGTTCGCCCACGCAGCCAATTGCCACGTCTTCCATACGGTCGTTTACGATGCGGGTCTCCCAGCCGTAGCCGGCCTTGCCGATGGCGCCGACCTTGCGGATGTTCTCCACGCCCAGATGCACGCAGCCCGGTCCCAGAGATTCGCTCAGGCCGTAATTGGTGTCATATTCATGGTGCGGAAAGATCTTCTTCCAGCGGTTTATGAGACTGGGCGGCACCGGCTGCGCGCCGATGTGCATCAGCCGCCAGCGGTCCAGGTAGTAGTCGTTTAAGTTGATGGCGCCCGACTCGATCCCGTCCAGGATGTCCTGCGCCCAGGGGACCAGCAGCCAGACGATGCTGCACTTTTCCTCCGTGACGGCCCGCAGGATCCACTTCGGCTTGGTGCCGCGCAGGATCACAGCCTTGCCGCCGCAGATCAGGCTGCCGAACCAGTGCATCTTGGCGCCGGTGTGATACAGCGGCGGGATGCACAGAAAGACGTCCCCGTGCGTCTGCCCGTGGTGCTTCTGCTCCATCACGCAGGAATGCACCAGTGCCCGGTGCGTGTGCAGGATGGCCTTGGGAAAGCCCGTGGTCCCGGACGAAAAGTAGATCGCGGCGTTCTCCGACTCGTCCACCTCCAGGGGCGGCGGTCCGGCGTTGTAATAGACGAGCAGCGGCCAGAGTTCTTCCGTGTAGGAGGGGCCGCCGCAGCCCACGTAAAACTGCATGCGCACGCGCGGGATCTGCCCCTGCACCTCGTCCATGCGTTCGGTAAACTCCGGTCCGAACACCAGGATCTCCACGTCCGCCAGATCCAGGCAGTAGCGGATCTCCTCCGAAGAATAACGGTAGTTCATGGGCACCGCGATGCAGCCGGCCTTCAGGATCCCGAAATACACCGGCAGATACTCGATGCAGTTCATCATGAGGATCGCCACCTTGGTGCCGCGTTTTACGCCGCGGGACAGCAGCAGATTTGCCAGGCGGTTGGCCCGGTTGTCAAAGCTCTTCCAGTTCATCTCGCGCCGGTAGGGGGCGTCGGGATGCGCGCTCTCGATCAGGCTGGCCTCCCGCCAGGTGACCGCGTGGTCGCGGTCCTCGGTGGGACTGATCTCGACCAGCGCGGTCTCGCGGGGGTACAGTCTGGCGTTTCGTTCCAGAAAATCGGTTATGACCATGAGACGACGGGAAAGACGGCCGTTTTAGTCTTCCACTTCCACCTTTCTGATGGTCTTGTTGTTGATCTCCTCCAGAATGGCAGCCATGAAGGCGTCCAGTTCCTGCGCGCCTTCGTCGCCCTTAAACCGGCTGCGTACGGAGACGGTGCCGTTTTCGGCCTCCTTCTCGCCCACGATCAGCATGTAGGGCAGCTTGTCCATACGGGCCTCGCGGATCTTGAAGCCGATCTTTTCGGAGCGGCGGTCCACTTCCGCGCGGATGCCGGCCTTCTTCATGGTCTTGCAGACCTCTTCCGCGTACGCCTGGTACTTTTCGGAGATGGGCAGCACGCGCACCTGTTCCGGGCAGAGCCAGGTGGGGAACTTGCCGGCGTACTTTTCGATCAGCCAGGCCAGCGTGCGCTCGTAGCAACCCATGCTGGTGCGGTGGATGATATACGGGCGGACCTTGTTGCCGTTCTCGTCGATGTAGTACATATCATACTGTTCGGCAAGCAGGGCGTCCCACTGGATGGTGATCATCGTGTCTTCCTTGCCGTACACGTTCTTGGCGTTGATGTCGACCTTGGGGCCGTAGAAGGCCGCCTCGCCCACGTCCTCGGTAAAGCTAATGCCGAGTTCGATCAGGATGTCGCGGATATGCTTTTCACTGGCTTCCCAGTCCTCCGGGTTGCCGATGTACTTTTCGCGGTTGTTCGGATCCCACTTGGACAGATGATAGGTCACGTCCTCTTCCACGCCCAGCGTCTCCAGGCAGTACTTGGCAAGCGCCATGCAGCCCTTGAACTCTTCCGCCATCTGGTCCGGACGGACGATCAGGTGCCCTTCGGAGATGGTGAACTGGCGCACACGCGTTAAGCCGTGCATCTCGCCGGAATCCTCGTTGCGGAACAGCGTGGAGGTCTCCGAATAACGGCAGGGCAGGTCGCGGTAGGAATGCTGCGTGGCCTTGTACACGAAATACTGGAAGGGGCAGGTCATGGGGCGCAGCGCCAGCACGTCCTTATCCTGCGGATCGCCGATCACGAACATGCCGTCCAGATAGTGATCCCAGTGGCCGGAAAGCTTGTACA
>CACZPX010000185.1 GCA_902783095.1 uncultured Lachnospiraceae bacterium | reverse complement strand
GTTCGAATCCAGCCGGTCCAGCTCATAATTGCAGGAAACAATTCGATACGGGCCATTAGCTCAGGTTGTAGAGCACTTGACTTTTAATCAAGTTGTCCGGGGTTCGAGTCCCCGATGGCTCACGGAAAGAGGAAATCTTCGGGTTTCCTTTTTTATTGTCTGTTTATAAATATTTAATGGCGGCGGATAAGGTTATATGATATAATTTATAAGATAATGCGCCTGTGGCGGAATTGGCAGACGCGCCAGATTTAGGTTCTGGTGGGGACACCCGTGCAGGTTCAAGTCCTGTCAGGCGCAGTAGGAGCAGGGAGCGATCCCTGCTCTTTCTGAAAGGCGTAGTAGGCATGTACCAGGCTCCGATAGCCCAGCCGTTTCAGATTCTCATAGCGCACGTTGTAGCGCGCCTTGGTGCGCGTGCCGCTCACCAGATAGCGCAGACAGTCCTGCGCGTAGGCGTCGATCTCCCGCAGGCTTTCCGTGGTATTGATCACGGAAAAGAACCAGCGGCTCCAGGTGAGCTCGTTGTCGTCCGGCCCCTCCAGCAGTTTGCGGTTGAAGATCCGCACAAAGGCCGCCGCGGCCTTTTCGCCGGGCAGGCCGTTTCGCTGCCGCCAGCGCTGCAGGGCGCGGGTCTTGCGCCGCATCTTCTGTTTTAGCTTTGTCACCGTGGCCGGCGCGATGTCGATCCTGCCGTTTTTGCAGGAAAAGCCCAAAAACGTCCAGCCGTCCTTCGGCGTATAAAAGCACTCCTTGTCCGGATTTAGGGCCAGGCCGCAGCCGCACAGGTGCTGTCGGATAAAGTCTGCCTGCGCCTGCACCTCTTCCGGCGTACTTCCGAATACGATGATATCGTCAGAATAGCGCGCGTATGCCGCGCCGGCTTCCGCAAAATGCCGGTCCAGATCCTGCAGATAGAGATTGGCGTAAAAGGCGGAGAGCGGGGTACCGGCCATGATGCCCTTTCGCTCGGCAGCGGGGGCGCCGTTTTCCAGCACGCAGGGTTCCGTCAGCAGACGCGAAAGAAAGCCGTACAGGGCGGGATCGTCCGCCGTTACGGCAGAAAGCTGCGGCAGCAGCCGGTCCACCGGGACGGAATTGAAGTAGTCGTGGACGTCTGCCTTGTAGGCGTACAGCCGGTCCGCCTGCGGCAGCCGTACAAAGCGCCGGACCGCGTCTTTGGCGGTGCGGCCGGGGCGGAACGAGTAGAGCCCGTCGTCAAAAAGAGCGTCGTACTTTCGCAGCAGCAGATGGGTGAGCAGTTTTAAGACGGTGCTCTCCGCCTTGGGGTAGATGTAGACGGTCCGCTTTTTTGCCGTGCCCAGCTTGCTGATGACCGCCTTCCGGGGCAGCGGGAAAGGGCTGCCGCTTTGGATCGCTTCCGTGACGGGCTGCCAGCCCCGCGTGTCGATAAAATCGCGGAGCTCCCTTTGCGACTGTTTCGGGCAGGCAAGGCCGGCGCGGTATTCGTAAAAAGCCTGCCAGCTGTCCGCGTCGGAGAGACGGTCGAGCAGAGACATCGTCGGCGTTCCTTTCTGCAATCAGGCGGCCGCGGGTCAGACCACGCGGGCCAACCGGGTCGTTTCATAACAAAAAGCAGAGGGAGAAGGCGTTAAAGCCCGGAAAATTCCGGGATGTACCGGGCCGTACACGGGACGGCTGCCTGCGAAGCCGTGGGTTGTCCCGTGCCGGGTCCGCCGCAGGCGCAAGGCGTTCTCACTCTGCTTTTCTTCGGTTTTGCCGCGCCTTACAGCCCAAGGGCGGCGCGGGTGCGGGCGATCACGTAGGAGCGGGTGTTCCACCAGCCGTGATGATCGTAGTAAAAGCGCAGGTAGGGGATCCCCCGCTTTGCGCAGTTTTCGCGCAGTTTTACGGAAGAGGAGTTTTCGGAGAGAAGCTCTACCGTCAGCGCGGTCTGTCCGCCGGCCGTAAGCGTAAAGACGGTGGATCTGCCGCCGTAACCGGGCGTGTGCGAAGTGACATACGCCGGGAATTCCGTGCGAAAGATCCCGTCAAAATACTCGACGTAGGTGCCGGGGTAGTTGAATTGGTTCTCCTCTGCCGGCATGGTCTCGCCCCAGGAAAAGCCGGAGGGCGCCGCGGCCGGCGCGGCTGTCTGTTGTACGTGCTGGACGGGCGCCTGATCCGCAAAGGTATTCTCCGGTGCGGTCTGCGCGGGTTCTTCTTTCAATACGCCGGAAAAGAGCCCCTTTAAGAGGTCGGTCGCGGCCTTTTCCGCCTTTTCGTCTTTAAACAGTTTGGAAAACAAGCTCATGGGGATCTCCTTTCATATGCAGGACTCGCTCATCTTAACGCACATCTTCACTTACTGTATACCATGAAACGGATATGG
>CACZPX010000184.1 GCA_902783095.1 uncultured Lachnospiraceae bacterium | reverse complement strand
TTCCGCGGTCTTAGGCTTTACGTTTTCCAGATAGGCGGTCATGCGGTCCATGGCCCGCGGACTGCCCAGGTTTTTGACCGCCGCAAGGCCCAGTTCCGCCGGAAACCCCAGCGCCACCACCGCTTCCACCAGGCGGTTTTTTGCCGTTGTCCATTCCCTGCGTCCGTCCATCGCTCTATACTGTCCTCCTCTGCTCCGGCTGTTTTTACAAAACTGCTGCGAAAGTGGCTGTATTGCTACTAACCCCACTGCTCAGCCATGAGATCACCTTTCGCATCAGCCCCATTTTTTGCCAAAAATGGCTGCATGTCAAACTTTTTGCCGATTCAGCCAGTCAAGTTTAAAGAATACTTTTATTTCTTATTTCTCTGCTTTTGATTATAAAGTGCGGACTGGCTGAATCTGCTTTTTTTGCTTATCCAGCCTATCCTATCAGCCCTCTCGCAACAATGCAGAGGAAGTGCAATGGCTGAAACTGTTCTTTTTGCCCTTTATAGCCAATCAACTCTGTCTTTCTGCTGCAAAGCAGAAGAAAGACAGTGGCTGAAACTGCTCTTTTCGCCCTTTACAGCCAATCCAACGACACGCACCCGTGGAAAAGGCTCGCAGTCCGGCTGCATTTCTGATAAACTTGTTACAGACCGACGCAACAAATTATATAGACCGGATGACAGACAGATCAGAAAGGAGCACCCATGTACGACCTCTATATCAAAAACGCGGTGATCGTCACGGTCGACCCCGCCCATACCGTTTATCATCCCGGCTACCTGCTGGTCTCCGGCACCGATATTGCCGCGCTCGGCCCCATGGCGGAACTGACCGATGAGCCGCAGGCAAAACGCGTGATCGACGCCACGGGCTTTGCGCTGCTGCCCGGCCTGATCGACGGGCACGGCCACGCCGGGCACTGCATGATCCGCAATCTGGCGGACCCGGATCAGGATTGGGACACGCTGATGGAGACCGTGTATCACCGCTATACGGATGAATTTTTCTGGTACGCCGAGGCGGCGCTGGCGGCCGCCGAGCGCATCAAATTCGGCACCACCACCGGCGTCTCCATGATCGGCAGCACGCCGCGCTGCGACAGCCTGGATATACTGGCCGCGCACTTTGACGGTGCGAAAAAGACAGGGATCCGACAGCTCTCCGGCATAGGCTTCTGCGACGGCCCCTGGCCCAAACACCCGCGCCTTCGCAAAAACGGGAAGTGGACAGAGACCACGCTCACGCCCGAGCAGGCCGCCGCAAACACGGAGGAAGCCGTCAGGCGCTTCAACGGCGTATCGCCGCGGCAGCGCTGTATCGTAGCGCCGGGCAATATAACGCCGCGTCCCGAGGATACGCCGGACTTTGCCGCCTGGAAAAACCGCACCATGACCCGCATCGCGCGGGAATACGGCGTACCGCTGCACACGCACGCGCGCACCGGCGGCATACAGTTTGCCTGGGATACCACACCGGAGCTCTTCGGGCCGACCACCACCCTCACGCACTCCACGGGCCTGACAGAACGCGAGATCGGGATCATCGCGGAAAGCGGCGCCGTGATCCTGCACGGGCCTACCACGCGCGCGAACATCATGCAGCGCTGCCCGGTATACGAGGTGCTGCGCGCCGGCGGCGAGGTGGTGATCGCGACGGACGGCACCGCCCCGGACCGCAGCTACGACCTGTGGCGCGACATGAAGGTGTTCCAGGTGATCCACCGACTGCACGAAAACAACGACAGACTCGCGCCGCCCGGCCGCGTGCTGGAGATGTGCACCATCCGCGCCGCGAAGGCCTTTGGGCTGGACGGCATCACCGGCTCACTGGAAGCAGGCAAGCGCGCCGACCTGATCCTGATCGACACCAGGCAGCCGCATCTGGCGCCTTTCAACGTGCTTCCGGAAGCCCGCCTGGTGCACTTTGCGCAGGGCCAGGACGTTGACACGGTGATCATAGAGGGCGAAGTGGTGATGGAGCACAGAACGCTCCTCTGCTGCGACGAAGCGAAGATCCTGGCCGATGCCGAAACGGCGCAGGCGCAGCTGTTTGAGCGGCTGGAGCCGGAAATGAGAAAGCGGCTGTTTGCCTACGAGGGGATGTACGAACTGGAGGCGCGGGGGTAGAGCCCCGGGACTCTATAGCAAAAGACAACGCCCGTGCGCAAATGCACGGGCTGTTTTCTCAAT
>CACZPX010000183.1 GCA_902783095.1 uncultured Lachnospiraceae bacterium | reverse complement strand
TAGGAGACGCTCGAAGCCTTCTGCGTAAAGGAATCCGCGATGCTCTTGCCCAGTTCCAGCGTGGACATGGACGGATTTTTGGAGAGCGCCGTAAGCCAGGTGGTGTAGTACCAGCCGATGCCGGGCTCCACTTCTTCCGAACCGATCATGTAATCCGCGTAGTCGGAAAGCATCAGCGCGGTCTCCACAGTGGCCATCAGGCAGGCGTCAAAGCCCACCAGGTCAAAGGTCACGCCGCTGTTTTTTAACGCCGTATCGATGCCGGCCAGCGACATGCTGCCGCTGTTCTTGTATTTCTCGTCATAGCCGTAGCCGCTCACGGAACCGCCGCCGTGATCCCAGAAGATCAGCATGTTCCGGTTGGCCGGGAAATTGGCCGCCACCCATTTGACGAACCCGCTCAGCGTGTCGGGGTTGGTCATGGAGGCGCTGCCTGCGTTTTCGTTTAAGGAGTAGAGCTTGCCGCCCTTCACCTGGTAGATCTGGTTCACCTTGCTGCTGATCACGTTGTTGTTCCACTTGGTGCAGCCGCCGGTGTAGATGATCAGGTTGATGTTTTCGCCCACCTCAGCCGCCAGCATCTCCTGCAGATCCGACGTGGCCGCACCGCTGCGGGACTCCAGGTCGGTGCCGCACATATAGATCATCAGGTTGACCGTGTCGCGGCTGTCGCCGTAGATCAGCGTGCGCTTGGCGGGCACGCCGGTCGCCACGGAGGTATCCAGACCGTTCCCGGTGCTCGTGCCGGAACCGGACCAGTTGGTCTCGTACAGGCTGCTGTTGTAAGCCTCGGATACGGAACTGCTGCTGGAGGTACCGCCTCCGCCCATCAGCATGGACAGGATATCGGAGATGCTGCTGCCGCTGGCCACGCTGCTGCCGTAACTCGTATCGGTCACGTTGCCGGTGAGGCCGGAGAGCATATCGGAGGCCGCGGAATCACCGCCGCCGAACAGATTGCCCAGGCCGCCGCCCTTGCCCAGCACAAAGTAGATGACCACGACGGCCACGATGGCCAAAAGCCCCTTGCCGCCTAACAGGCCGCCCAGCCCGCCGGCGCGGGAAACGTTCCTGCTCTGGTCGCGCTCATGGTCCTGGTTGGCCTGCGAATAGTCGCTCTGCGGCCTGCTGCTGCCGAAGCCAAAAAGCGACGGACGCTTGCCCGACGCGTGCTGCGCGCCTGCGCTGTTGTTGCCGACGGAGCCCGTTCCCAGGCCCTCGCCCCTCTTCTTGACACCGCTGCTGGTGCCGGTTGTCTCCCGTTTACGTCTGACCGGTCCGGCCATATCGCAATTCCTCCCTTAAATACATAGTCAGGTAGATTATATCACAGTTTGACTTAAGAAAAGCAGTTTTCTGCGTCCGCCTCAGTGCCAGGCTATGCCTTCCTCTCTTCCGCCCGCGCTCGTCCGGATGTAGTAGATGCGCTCTCCGGCCACGTTCATGCCGTTTCCGGTCCCGAAGGGGTTTGCCGCCCGGATATAGGCGTTGTTGTTCTTGTCCAGCGCCGCGAGGCTCAGCGAAAAGTCCGCGTTCAGGACCGGATGGAACTCGTCTTTGAAATTGAGCTGGTAGTACGCCGCCGTGCCGACCGTCGTAAAGCTGCCGTCCGCCGTCCGGTACAGGATCAGTTCGTCCGTGTGCGGATCGCCGAACAGCAGGTCCTCCCCGGTCTGCGCCGCCATGCGGTAGTCGCCCTCCCGCAGCTGCTCTTCCTTCACGTCCGGCGGCGTATCCGCATCTTTTGCCTTCTGCACCTCCGCCCGGAACAGGCCGGTCGGGCCACCTTCAAAGCCCACGGTGCCGCCCGCCATGCTGGTCTTCGTGTAATACAGCAGATCGCGCGAGAAGATCCAGACGCCGTCGCAGTGGTCGTCGGAAGCGAGCTCCGTGATCAGCACCCGCTCGCTGCCGTCCAGCCGGCTGCGGTAAATGCCAAAGGGATCTTCAAACTCGTACGGCGCGACGAAGAACAGCCGTCCAAAGGCCACATAGAAGGCATTGACCTTAAAATCGGTCACGGCCGTATCGCCGGACCCGTCCGTTTTCACCCTGCGGATCACGCCGGAAAAGCTGTCCCCGGAACGATAGTAGACCCAGTCCCGCACCACGTTGATGCAGGGGCCGGCGGCCGCCTGGTCCGAAAGCACGGTCACGTTGCCGTCCCTGTCCTCCATGCACAGGTCGTGGGTGTAGAAGGTATAGCCGCCGTCCTTGTGCTTGTGCGTCGTATCGCCGCGGTAGAAATAGGCCCCCGTCCGCTCGTCATAGGCCGCGATGCCGCCCAGGTTGATGTTGTTGCAGCTGTTGCCGAACCGGGGCAGCTGCAGTTCTTTTATCCAATGCAGATCCTCGCCGGTGTAGGCGTTTTGCTTGCCCGGCTCCAGGATCACGGCCTGTTCCACCCGGCGCAGCAGGCTCGCCGCCTTCAGGTTGGTCCGCTCCATCGAATCGTGATCCAGCGGCGAATAGTCGCTGCGGATCGTATAGTGGCGCGCCGCCACGGAGGCCTTGACGGCCAGGATCAGATCGTACTGCAGTTCCTTCAGGTTTTCCTTCCAGTCATCTCCCATGTACCAGTGATGTTTCCGCACGTCCGCCCGCTTGTTTTCATAGATGGACACCGCGTAGTCCTGCATCACCAGCGCCGTCTGGGCGGCCAGAAGGTCCGCGTCCTTTTCCGCGTTCCCCATCAGGGTCGATACGGCGGGCGCCGCCTTGATGGCGATCGCAACCGGTCCCAAAAGTCCCTCTCCCAGCAGATCGCTGCCGGCGCCCTGCAGCGCCTTGATGATGGCGTCCAGGGTCTCGGTCTTTACTTCGCCGTCGTTCGCTTCCGCGATCGCGGCCTTCGTGTTCTCGCAGGCCGCATAATAGTTTGCGTAGTCCCCTTTTATGAACGCGCCCTGCGGGGACAGCACCGTCTTATCCAGCAGTTCTCTCTGCAGCTGCGTCATCTCCGCGTAGGTGCTGATGCCCGTGATGGCGTCGATCAGGCCGGAGATGCCGTTTCCGACGCCGCCGGCCATCTGCGCGGTCCCGGCCAGGTAGTCCATGGCCTGCACCGAGCCGGCCTTCTGTCCCGCCTTGATCAGGTCCTTCATCACGTCGGTATAGTAGCCGATAAAATCCACCTCTTCGCTGAGCGCCGCGGAGGTCCGGTTAAAGCCGTCCATCGCGCTGTTCAGCAGATCCGCGTAGTCGTCGCCTTCCTCTTTGATCACCCGGGTGATGCCGTCCTGCAGCACTTCCTGCTCCACGCCGGCCTCGTCAAAGAAGCAGCGGCGGAAGCTCACCTTATAGTGCGACAGCAGGATCGCCGCTCCGGCGTTGGTCAGATACTTTTCGATATCCTCCTGCGTGGCGGCCGCCTCCAGCCAGGAAAAGGCCGTATCCACGCCGTACTCCGCCACGGCGTCGTAAATGGTATAGGGCACGGTGATATACAGATGCACCGGCTCGTTCTCGTCCTGCGCAAAGGTGACCGGGACGTCCAGGTAGCGCAGCAGATGCAGCAGCGAGATATACGGTTCGTCCCCGTAGGTGAGGTACGGGCAGGCAAAGGTCACGGTCTCCGTGCCGAACTGCTCCGTTCCCGTGCCGTCCGGATGCAGCAGCATCTGGCGCTGGCTGTAAAAGCCGTGGATCTCCAGCGTTCCGTCGCTCTCCGTGTACAGCAGGCGCAGGCCGGTAAGCTCGTGCAGCGTCTCCGTGTTCACGTAAAAGACGTTGTCAAAATAGACGCCCTCCGCCGTGGCCGCGTCCGTCTCGGTGCTGTAGACGTTCAGTTCCACCTCCACCGGTTCCGTCGGCTCCGGCAGTTCGGCGTAGGCCGTCTGCGAATAGACGGAGAGCAGCATGACGGCGCACAGCAGCAGGCTAAAAAGCCGGACCGCTCCGCCGCGACCGTTTTCGCGGATCTTTGCCATCAGGCAGCCGGTCCCGATGGATCCTCTTGCTTTCTTGTTGAACATCACTGTCCTCCCCCCGCCTTGGGCGCCGCTTCCCGTTCCGCCGCCAGCAGACCGCCGGTGAGCGCGTTTGCCAGTTCCTCGTTCTGCACGATATACCAGCCGCCCTCCACGTAGCGCAGCTCTGCCTTTACGGCATACGCTGTCTCCGCGTATCCGCCTGCCGCCAGCAGCGCGGCCAGGTTTTCATTCATCTGCGCCTCATCCAGGGCTTCCATGCCGGCGACCGCCTGTTCGATGAGCGGCAGCAGGTCCGGCGACGTGACGGTAAGCTCCACCGTCGCCGTCTCATCCTGCCCCGTCACGGCACCGGTCCCGATCCGGACGTAAGGCGCTATGAGCGCCGCGCCGCCCTCATAGGCAAAGTCCGTCATGGGCAGACCGTCCGCGCCCAGAAGATGCGCATCCGCCGACGCATCCCCGGTGAGCGCCGCTGCGGCTTCCTTTAAATCGTCCGCCACATCCGCCGCTGCAACGGGTCCGGTGTGCGGCAGGCCGGCCTGCGGGGCTTCTTTGGTATCTGCCGCGCTTTCCTGTTCTTTTGTCGGTCCGGCCGCCTGCGTGCCGTCCCCCGTATCCTGTTGTGCCGCGGTATCCTGCGCCGCCGTATGGTCCTCCTGCTCTCCGCCGCCAAACAGGCAGCCGGTAAACAGCAGGCCGCACGCGAACAGCACCGCCAAGAGCGTCGTTTTGTGTCTCATGGTCTTGCTCCGTATTGCTTATTCTTCCGGTCCCGCAAAGCCGGGGCCGATCCAAATGATTATAACAACCGAGCAGAAGGCGGTCAACGCCTGCGGCTGCTCATGCCCTGTGCCCGGCAAATGCGGCTCTGTGCCAGCACAGCCGCGCTTGCCGGGCTTGCTGCACAAAAAAGAACGGCTCTGCACATTTTCGTGCAGAACCGTCTCTTTCCGTGCCGGCCGGGCGGCGGTCCGCCCGCGGCGCGGCGTCACTGCTTCTCGTACACGTACTCAGCGGTAAACGGATCCTCCGGATCGCCGTTGAAGATGTCCAGCGTCGTGCCGGTCAGTGTTCCGGTGTACTCAATGGTCATGCCCATGAAGGTCTCGGTCATCTTGAAATTCTCGCCTTCAAGCTGCCACTCCACGTCGATCTCCAGATCGTTGCGGCTGTGCGTGCCCTTGCCGTTCTTTTCCAGGACCAGGGTAAACTCCTCGTCCGTGTTCTTGGCGTCTTCGCCGTCGCCCACAAACTTGGTGTACTGTCCCTTGTAGGTGCCGGCCGCCGCGCTCAGCGCGGAGTCGCCGCAGGCCGCAAGGCCTAAAACCATCAGGACCGCTACAAGCAGGGCCGTGATCTTTTTCATAACAGTTTCCTCCTGTGTGCAGGGCTTTCCGCCCGATGCGCCCCTATCCTAACACAGCAAAGCGGGGCGTTCAATCGGCCATTCGGCTGATTTTACGCCCCGTTTTCTTACAATCTTTTGTTTTCAGCGGCAGCCGCCTTAGAACAGTCCGGTGATCTTTCCGTTCTCGTCCACGTCGATGCGCTCCGCCGCCGGCGACTTGGGCAGGCCGGGCATGGTCATGATATCGCCCGTCAGCGCCACGATAAAGCCCGCGCCGGCAGAGACGGTCACGTTGCGCACCGTCACGGTGAAATCTTTGGGCGCGCCGAGCTTTTTGGGATCGTCGGAGAAGGAATACTGGGTCTTGGCCATGCACACGGGCATATGGTCAAAGCCGAGCTCCGTCAGTTTCTTCACCTGCTTCTTTGCGGCGTCGGTCAGCACCACGCCGTCCGCGTGATAGATCTTTTTGCAGATGGCGTCCATCTTTTCCTCGATGCCCAGGTCCAGCTCGTAGGACTGCCTAAAGTCGTTCGGCTGTTCGCACAGCTCCACCACGGCGTTTGCCAGCGCCTTGCCGCCTTCGCCGCCCTTGGCCCAGACCTCGCTCAAGGCCACGTTCACGCCCAGCTTTCTGCACTCCTCTTCCACCATGGCCAGTTCCGCCGGCGTATCCGTGGGGAAGGCGTTGACCGCCACCACGCAGGGCAGGCCGTACACGTTTTTGATGTTGCCCACGTGCTGCAGGAGGTTGGGCAGGCCGGCCTTTAGGGCCTCCAGGTTCTCGTTGTTCAGCTCGGCCTTCGGCACGCCGCCGTGGTACTTTAAGGCGCGCACCGTGGCCACGATCACCACCGCCGCAGGGGTGAGTCCCGCCATGCGGCACTTGATGTCCAGGAATTTCTCCGC
>CACZPX010000182.1 GCA_902783095.1 uncultured Lachnospiraceae bacterium | reverse complement strand
GAAGTCGACCGGGATGCCCCATGTAAAGGATGTCCTGGAAACGCACAGATCCTGAAGACCCGGAAGGAGGAAGTTGTTCATCATCTCGTTCTTGCGGGACTCCGGCTGGATAAACTCCGGATGCGTGTTGATGTGCTCGATCAGGCGGTCGGCGTACTTGCTCATCTTAAAGAAGTAGGCCTCCTCCTTGGCGCGCACCAGCGGCCGGCCGCAGTCGGGGCACTTGCCGTCCACCACCTGGCTCTCGGTGAAAAAGCTCTCGTCCGGCACGCAGTACCAGCCCTCGTAGTAGCTCTTATAGATATCGCCCTGATCGTGCAGCTTTTTAAAGATCTTCTGCACCTGCTTCACGTGCGGGGCGTCCGTGGTGCGGATGAATTTGTCGTAGGAGACGTTCAGCAGATCGAACTGGCCCTTGATCACGCCGGCCACCTCATCCACGAATTCCTGCGGGGTCACGCCCGCGGCTTCCGCCTTCTGCTCGATCTTCAGGCCGTGCTCGTCCGTGCCGGTCTGGAAGAATACGTCAAAGCCCTTGCGGCGCTTATAGCGCACGATGCTGTCCGCCAGCACGATCTCGTAGCAGTTGCCGATATGCGGCTTGCCGGAGGTGTAGGCGATCGCAGTTGTCAGATAATACGGTGTCTTGTTCATGCTCTACTCCAATTTCTTTATATCGAAACAGGACCCTTGTCAGGGCCTTTTTCTCTTCTTACCAATATATCGTATATGCGGCAATTTCACAAGCAATAATCCCAGCAAAAACCCGGTGACGAGCCCGCCTATGTGCGCGGCGACGTCGATGTTCTCCCCGATCGTGCTGCTGTAGATCATAAAAGCGATCATAAACAGGATCTGCCGCAGGCCCACGCCGTCGATGAACCCGCCGTGGATCAGCAGCACCGCCAGCAGCGCGCCGACGACGCCGTAGATGGCGCCGGAGGCGCCGGCCGACATGACCGGCGACAGGGTATGCGCGTGAAACCAGAGCGACGCGGCCGTTCCGCCGATCCCGGCAAGCAGGTACAGGACCAGAAAGCGCAGCCGGCCGACGGTCTTTTCCAGACGGTCGCCCAGAAGCGCCAGGATCAGCATGTTGCTGCCGATGTGTTCAATGCCAAAGTGCAGGAAGCAGGCCGTAAGCAGCCGGTACCACTCGCCCGACTCCGGCAGCCCCGGCCAGATCAGCGCAAAATCCCGGAAGATCCGCGCGGAATAATCGCCGCCGCCGAGATCCGTCACCAAAAAGATCACCGCATTGATGACAATGAGTCCCGCGGTGATCCACGGGACTGTTTTCCAGTTGATATCCTTCAGTTTATCCATACGCTCGTTTGCGGAATGGGCCGCGGGGACGGTTCTCCGTGTCCGGTTTCTGAACCTCAGGAACCGTCCCCGGGGTTCGTTTTACAGGCCGTAAATATCGGTAAACTTTGCCTCCAGGTAATCCGTGAACACGGTCGGATCGAACGGGCCGCCGAAGATCCGCGTGCGAAGCTCCTGCGCGTCGTAGAGTTTGCCGTACTGCCAGATGTTCTCCTTTAACCAGGCCTTGATCGGTGCGACGTCGCCCCGCTCCACGCAGGCGTCAAAGTCCACGGTCTCCTTCATCTTCTTTAAGAACTGGGCGCCGTAGGCGCTGCCCAGCGAATAGGACGGGAAGTAGCCCACCAGGCCGTCGCACCAGTGCGAATCCTGCAGTACGCCGTGCGTGTCGTCCTGCACGTCCACGCCCAGATATTCCTTGTATTTCGCGTTCCAGGCCGCCGGCAGATCGTGCACAGCCAGCTTTCCGGCCAGCACGTCGCGCTCCAGTTCGTAGCGCACCATGATGTGCAGCGCGTAGGTCACCTCGTCCGCCTCGATGCGGCTCCAGCCGGCTTGCACGCGGTTGACCGCCCTGTACACGTCCTCCGCCGTGCAGGATCCCAGCTTTTCGGGATACAGTTCCTGCAGTTTGGGGAAGAGGAAGCGGATGAACCCGCGGGAGCGGCCCACGTAGTTTTCCATAAAGCGGCTCTGGCTCTCGTGCATGCCAAGCGGCAGGCCGCCGTCCAGCACCGTGTAGGCGTAGTCCGGATTGCAGTTCATCCCGTACAGCGCGTGGCCGCCCTCGTGCATGACGGAGAACATGGAGGGCGTAAAGCTCTCCCGGTGATAGTTGGTGGTCATGCGGGTATCAAAGTGGGAACCCAGCGTGGACGTGAACGGATGCTCCGTCTCCTCCAGGCCGCAGTGCTCCTTGTCGATGCCGAAGATATCCATCAGCCACAGGCCCAGTTCCCGCTGTTTCTCCGCCGGGAAATCCCCGCGCACCATGGAATTGTCCACCTGCGGCTTTTCGCCGATCTTTTTGATGAGCGGCACCAGGCGCTCCCGCAGCACGTCAAAGAACCGGTCGCACAGCTCGGTGGTGGTCCCCTCCTCGCTGTGGTTGAGCCAGAAATTGAACGGGTCCTCGTCCGGCGCGGCGTAGCCGGCAAACTTCACCTTGGTCTCGAACATCTCCTTTAAGAGAGGCTCAAAGGCCGCGAAATCGTTTTCCGCCTTGGCCCTGTGCCACACGTCGTCCGCCTGCGTCAGCAGCCTTCTGTAGGCGACCCACTCGTCCTGCGGGATCCTGTCCATGAACTTCAGATCCTTGCCCAGCAGAAAGACCATCCGGTTTTGTTCCCTGGTCAGTTCGCCCGCGTGTTCCTCCAAAAAGGCCAGCAGTTCTTTGGTGTCCGGCCCCGTCATCAGCGCGTACTGGTCCGCGCTCAAGATGGCCAGCGTATGCGCGCGGTTGGCCGCCACCCCCTTGGGGCCGGTGGTCACGCCGTCGTATTTGATGATGCCCATGGCGTGCTGGTAGGCGCTCAGCCTGCTCTGCAGCTCCATCAGCCGTTCGGTTGCTTCTCTGATCTCCACGATGATGCCTCCCTGTTTTCGGTTCTTTCTATGAAAAGCCCCGGCCGCAGGCTTTTGGGTGCGTGCCGGGGCGTGCCCTCAGTCGATGCCGATATCATGCCGGTTCAAAAAGTTTTTGATGGCGTAGAACGTCTCGTCGCTGATATCGTGTTCCATCTTGCAGGCGTCCTCCTGCGCGGTCACCTCGTTCACGCCCAGGCACACCAGCAGCTTGGTGAGCATCCGGTGCGATTCATAGATCCGCTCCGCGATCTCCCGGCCGGTCGGCGTCAGACGGATATAGCCGTCCTTGTCGATGGTGATGTAATCCTCGCTCTTGAGCAGATTGACCGCGCGGCTGACCGACGGCTTGGAATAGCCCATGTACTCCACCACGTCGATGGACCGCACGTAATTCATCCTGTTTGTGAGGATGAGGATCGTCTCCAGATACATTTCGCCGGATTCCTGTAGTTTGTGCATGGAGAAACCTCCTTGTTTACGATGATCAGTGATAGTCGTATCTTAACACAAATATGCCCTTCTGTACACTTGATTTTTTCGGAAGGGCAAAATCGGTAAGCCTGCGCTTACCAAATATTTTTTCAAAAAAGTGCTTGACATTGTCCCTTTATATGCTATTATGGGCTTGTGGTTAGCAAGAGCTAACCCAAGATCAAAAATTACGACGTCGGTCCGGACGGAAGCGGACCCCAAAAGGACCGTCGGCTTTGATCAAAACCAGGAACGGCAGAACGCCTTCGTTGTTTGAGCCTGATCTTCCAACGATATGTATTCTCCTTCTTGCCAACAAAAAAACTTGTATCGTATCTTTTCGGATACAGACAGCAAGGCAGCCGTTCTGAGACGCCGTTAGGAACTGCCAACCCGATACGGACGTCCACACAGTTATCAAAAGGGCCTGGGAATCTCCCAGGCCCGCTCTTTTTTATCCGGCTGCATCAGCCGGAACGTTCTGTGCACGCGCTACTTCACCGTGAGCGTCACGGCCTTGCTCACCGAATACACGCTGCCGCTCGTCACCCTGCAGCGGTACTGGTAGCCGTTGTGCCGCGCCTCCGTCGTAAGCGTATAGGCGGCCGTCTTGCCGCTCGCCGCGGTGATCTCCTTCCATTCCGCGTCCGCGTTCTTTTTATAGTACCACTGATACGAAAGCGGGGCTTTCCCCTTAGCCGCCACGGTAAAGGTCACCTGCTTTCCGGCCGTCACGGTCTGTGCCTTCGGCTGCGTGGTGATCTTGGGCAGCACCTTCAGGGTGACGGTGCTGCTGTAGGCGTAGCTGCTGTTGATGGTCGCCTTGCAGCGGTACTGGTACCCGTTGTGCCGCTCCGCCGTGGTGAGGGTGTAGGTTTCCGTCTTGCCGCTGGCCGCGCTGATCGCCTTCCAGCTGCCGCTTGAGGAGGTCCTGTAATACCACTGATAACGCTTCGCGCCGTTTGCCTTTGCAGTAAAGGAGGCGTCCTGCCCCAGCGTCACCGTGACGCCCCTGGGCTGGGTCGTAAACTTCGGCTTCACCTTCAGCGTTACGGTCTTGCTGTTCGTATACACGCTGCCGCTCTTCACCCTGCAGTGGTACTGATAGCCGTCGTGGCGCTGCGCCGTGGTGAGCGTGTAGGAAGCGGTGCTGCCGCTGGCCGCGGTAACGTTCTTCCAGACCGCGTCCTCGCCGGTCCGGTAGAACCACAGATATTCCAGGTCTTTTCCCTCGGCGGCCACCGTAAAGGTGACCTTGTTTCCGATCGTTACGGTCTGCGCCTTGGGCTGGGTGGTGATCTTCGGCTTTACGTACAGGTTTACGGTTATGGATTTAGACGTCCCTTCGGCGTCCGTCACCTTGCAGTAATACTGGTAGCCGTTGTGACGCTCGGCGGTCGTCAGGCTGTAGGAGGCGGTCTTGCCGGAAGCCGCCTTCACGGCCGACCAAGGCCCGCCCGGATAGGTGCGGTAATACCACTGATACTGCAGATCGCCGCCCCGCGCCTCCACGGTAAAGGTGGCCTTTTCTCCCAGCGTAACGGTCACGTCCTTCGGCTGCGCCGTGATCACCGGGGGCTGCATCACCACCGTATCCAAATCCACCGCCAGCGTATTGCCGCCGGCGCTGTACAGGAGATACGAAATGGTCCCGTCCTTCTTCTGAACGGGCGCCGTCTCGCCCGCTGCGCACAGCAGCGGGTTATTGCTGATAGACACAGCAGAAAGATCGTTCCCGTAGCAGCGAAGCTTGGCGAGGCTGTCACTCCCGGGCAGGTTCAGGGAAGTCAGTTTATTCCTGCTCACGTCCACGCTGGTCAGCCTGGTGTTCATGTTCAGATCCAGTCTCTTTATGCCCGTCCCGTGCACCGTCAGCGTCTTTAAGCGGGTCAGGTACATGATCCCGTTCAGTGCCGTGACGGAAGGATCCCCGTCCGGGATGGAGATGTCCGTTATGGAAAGGATCTCTTTGATGCTCAGCAGATCATCGTCGTCCAGATAAGCCTTGCAGGCGTTTCGCAGCGCGGAAGACTTCAGGAACGTGGCAGTCTCCCCCAGGATCACGGTATCCTGCTTGCCGTTTAACATCAGCAGCATGGAAGACCCCTTGCCATAGGCGACCAGGGGACTGCTCACCTGCTGTTCCCCGTACAGCACCGCGGTGACGAGCAGCGGGCAGCCGCTGATGTTCACCTTCGTAAAAGTCTGGCTTACGATCTGCAGCTGACGCAGCTTGGAAAGGCCGGACAGATCCAGCTCCTTGACAGAGGAGGCGGTGCTGTCGATGTTGTTGATGTGCAGTTCCGTCAGCGCGGTCAAAAGGTTGATGCCCGTGCCGTTCTTCAGGTTCTCCCCGGACAGATCCAGCGACTTGATCGCGTCCCGTTCCGCCTTTTCCAGCGCGCCGTTCTGGTAAATGTTGTCATAGGGCTTTATCTTCCGCCGCAGCACCGGATCCGGGAACGTCCCGTTGTGGATCCAGACCGTCTCCGGCTCGCAGACGATCGTCGTGCCGGTCAGGTCCTCGTTGCCGGCCTTGAAATTGATCTGGTCCCACCAGCTGCGGGCGTGGGTATACCGGACCGTGGTGATGGCCGGACAGTTGTCAAAGGCGTTCAGGCCGACGTTGCCCTGTGCGGAAAGGGTGAGTTCCCTTAACGACGTACAGTTCTGGAAGGCCAGCGTCCCGATGTTGTTGCAGTTGATCGCGATGTTCTCCAGACCGCTGCAGTCCTTAAAGACGCCCTCT
>CACZPX010000181.1 GCA_902783095.1 uncultured Lachnospiraceae bacterium | reverse complement strand
TCCGGGGATCTTTTTTTGTCATTCGTCTTCCGTATAGTCTTCCTGCAGCTGCATGGTCTCGGTGAGCTGTGCGGCCCGCAGCGAGATGCCGCGTTCCTCCGCGACGGCGGCGTTAAAGGCGGCGCCGAAGAGCAGAATGGTCATGATGGTCCGCAGCCACATGATGACGATAAAGACGGAAGCGAGCGGGCCGTAGTAGGCGGCCATCTTCCAGAAGCGCGGGATGAAAAAGGCGAAGCCGCGGGAAAAGCCCTCGCCGGCGATCAGGGTCAGGACGGCGCCGGGAAGCTGGGCAAAGAGATTGCGCGTGCGCCCGCATAAAAAGGCGTAGGTCAGCAGCACGATCAGCACCGTCACGCCCAGCGTGATGAGACGGCTGATGCGCATCACCCGCGCGATCTGCACCAGAACGTTCGGCAGCAGTTCCTGCAGTCCGTCGCGCAGCGTATCGCCCAGCAGATGGAACACCAGCAGGGCGGGGATCAGGATGACGAAGGCCAACGTAAAGCTCAGTACGATGAGCAGGCGGCGCGCAGGTTTCTGGATGCCGTAGATGCGGGAGAGCCCCTTTTGCAGCGCGGCCACACCGCGAGAGGCGGAGAAGAGCGTCAGCACGGCGGAGACCGACAGGACCACGCCGCCCGGCTGGCTGTTTAAGCTGCGGAAGAGCTGCATCAGCATCTGCCGGATCTGGTCCATGTCCGGCAGCACCGTGGCGAGAAGCTGCTGCAGATCGTCCAGATCAAAGAAGGGCAGCAGGTTGATCACGCCGGTGATGAGCATCAGAAGCGGCACGAAGGACATGATCACGTACAGCGTGGCATAGCCGGCGTAGACCGAAAGCTCCTGCCGGTTGAACGTCTGTACGGTATTTTTTATGACCCGTCTGGTCCGCTCATGTTTCATGGGATCATTGTATACGGAAAGCACGGCGTTTACAAGAGCGTCGCTTTTTTTTGCGCCTGCCGGGACAGCCGTTCGCGGCGCGGTTTCAGGGCGTCAAATGCGGCGTTATTTGCGGTAATTTTCTTGACCTCCCATCAAAAGACGAGTATTATCAGAGGTGGTTATTCCAAAAATATTTTCCGAAAGGAGTTCCCCGTCATGGCATTTATTGACGACATCAAAGCAAAAGCAAAAACCGACATCAAGACCATCGTGCTGCCGGAGTCCATGGACAAGCGCACCTACGAGGCTGCTGAGAAGATCTTAAAAGAGGGTCTGGCCAAGATCATCCTGATCGGCACCCCCGAAGAGATCGCCGAAAACGGCAAGGGCTTTGACCTGACCGGCGTCACCGTCGTCGATCCGTTCAACGATCCCAACAAGCAGAAGTATATCGACAAGTTCGTGGAACTGCGCGCCAAGAAGGGCGTCACCCCCGAGATGGCCAAGGAGCAGATGGAAAAAGATTATATGTACTACGCCTGCCTGATGTGCAAGTGCGGCGACGCCGACGGCGTTGTGTCCGGCGCCTGCCATTCCACCGGCAACACCATCCGTCCGGCGCTGCAGCTGTTAAAGACCAAGCCCGGCATCTCCAGCGTTTCCGGTTTCTTCCTGATGGAAGTGCCCAACTGCGAGTACGGCGAGCACGGCCTGTTCGTGTTTGCGGACTGCGCCGTTATGCCGGAAGTGAACGCCGAGCAGATGGCGGAAGTCGCCGCGCTGGCTGCCGAGTCCTTTGAGAGCCTGGTAGGCGCGCCGGCCAAGGTCGCCATGCTTTCCTTCTCCACCAAGGGCAGCGCCAAGGCAGACTGCGTCACCAAGGTGCAGGAAGCGGTCGCGATCGCGCATGAGAAGTATCCGAACGTCACGCTGGACGGCGAGCTGCAGCTGGATGCGGCGCTCGATCCCACCGTTGCGGCGCTGAAGGCCCCCGGCAGCGAAGTGGCCGGCCACGCCAACACGCTGATCTTCCCCGGCCTGGAAGCCGGCAATATCGGCTACAAGCTGGTACAGCGTCTGGCCAAGGCAGAGGCCTACGGCCCCGTTCTGCAGGGTCTGGCCATGCCGGTCAACGACCTGTCCCGCGGCTGCTCCGCAGACGACATCGTGGGCGTCGTCGCCATGACGGCCGTTCAGGCACAGGGCTGATCAAACACTATGCGGCGCAGGCTTTCGGGTCTGCGCCTTTCTTATAAGGAAAGACCGGCAGCCATCGGTCCGGAATATTATATGGAGGTTTTACGATGGATAAATGGCAACTGATCAATGAGAGCATCGATTCCCGCGCGGAGGAGCTTTGCGCGCTGTCCGACGCCATCTGGGACAAGCCCGAGCTGGCGTTTACGGAGGAAAACGCGGCGAAGCTTTTGAGCGAAGCGCTGGAAAAGGAAGGCTTTGCGGTGGAGCGCAATGTGGCAAACATCGAGACCGCCTTTACCGGCACCTTCGGAAACGGCCGTCCGGTGATCGGTATTCTGGGCGAGTTTGACGCCCTGTCCGGCTTAAGCCAGGTGGCGGACTGCGCCGAAAAGAAGGAACTGGTGCGCGGCGCGCACGGCCACGGCTGCGGCCACAACCTGCTGGGCGTCGGTTCGCTGGCTGCCGCGATCGCCGTCAAGAAATATCTGGAAGAGAGCGGTGTCTCCGGCACGGTCATCTACTACGGCTGCCCGGGCGAGGAAGGCGGCGCCGGCAAGGCCTTTATGGCGCGCGAGGACGTGTTTGCGGGTCTGGACTGCGCGCTTACCTGGCATCCTTCGCACATCAACAATTCCGCGGCGCACAGCTCGCTCGCCAATATGCAGATGCTGTTCAAATTCGACGGCTTCTCCTCCCACGCGGCGGGAGCGCCGGAGAACGGCCGCAGCGCGCTGGATGCGCTGACGCTGATGAACACCGGCGTGCAGTTTCTGCGCGAGCACATGAAGATGCAGGACCGCATCCACTACGCGGTCACCGATACCGGCGGCGTCTCGCCCAACGTGGTGCAGGCCCATGCCGAGGCCATCTACCTGGTGCGCACGCCGCACCTGAACACGCTGTTCCCGCTGGTGGAGCGCGTGAAGAACATCGCCCGCGGCGCCGCGCTGATGACGGACACCACCATGAGCTTTGAGGTGCACAAGATCACCGCGGACACCGTTCCGAACGCCACGCTGCAGAAGGTGCTGCACAAAAACATGGAGGAGGCCGGCCTGCCCAGATTTACGGACGAGGACTACGCCTACGCCAAAGCCATGTCGGAATCCATCAAGCTGCGTTCCGAGATCCTGCCCACCATCCAGGTGCTGGACGAAAATATCGCGGAGCTGGCCGCCGAGCACAAGGACGACGCCCTGTATGATTTCATCATTCCGGAGTTCCCTTACGTGGTGGAAGGCTCCGGCTCCACGGACGTGGGCGACGTAAGCTGGAATACGCCGACGGCGGAGATCAACACCGCCACGGAGTGCGCGGGCACGTCCATGCACACCTGGCAGGCTACGGCGCAGGGCAAGGGCCCGATCGCGCACAAGTCCATGCTGTACGCCGGCAAGGCCCTGGCGGGCGGCGCCATCGACCTGTTCAACGATCCGTCCATCCTGGAGGCCGCCAACAAGGAGTGGAAGCGCCGCTTAAACGGTGCCACCTACACCAAGCTTCCGGCGGAGTTAAAGCCCCGCAAGGCAGGCGTCAGGAAATAAGCGCTTGCTGACTTATAGAATTTATGATACACTTGATCCGGTCGTTCTGACCGGATCTTTTATTTTCTGAATTTTTTCACTGTTCTCCGGATAAAAACATGCAGAGCTTTCTCCTGGCGTGTCTCATTTACGCGGAATCGATTGTTTTCCCCATCTGAAGCGGCATTTCCGTGTGCACTTCGAAAACAGTTCGTTCAATACATCATTCTATTTTGGAGGGCGAAGATGAAAAGGAACATTTTGGCACTGCTTTTTGCCGTGCTGCTTGCGGGGCTTGCCCTGACGGCATACGCAGAACAGGACCAGGAGCAAAACGAAGAGGCGTTTGCGTTTGACGCTGCCTCCGACGAAGAGCTTCTGGCCTATGCAAAGGACTGTTTTGAACGGGGAGAACTGCGCGGTTTTGTGGCTTCCCTGTCGCAGGAGCAGCTCGTCCGCTACCGGCGGGTGACGGACGGAACGCTGGATCTGACGGAAAAGGCCGCGCAGCCGGACAAAAAGGCGGTACGCGCAAAGGCCGGGGGTTCTACCGTGTATGTGGGCCGCGACGAAGAGAAGATAGACGGCGGCCAGGGCGTGACGACGCACAATTACTGGGTCAAAACGTCGGAAAACGGCGAGACGCTGGCGCCGCAGGCGCTGTGTGTGAACGCCAGCAACGCCGGTCCGCGGGGGCAGGCGCTGCCCTACGCAAAGCTGGATGACGGCGCGGAGCAGAGCATCGTCCTGAAGGCCGCGCTGGTGCGCGCGTTCTATCCGGAACTCATAAAACCGGCCAGCCGCACCACAGACCAGAGCGATCCGGCGTACAGCGATCTGGTGTGGTTCTGGTTTGACGGCTCGGCTTCGGCGGCCAACATCATCTGCAAATGCCATGCGCTGGCCTCCTACGTCTACAGCGGCGATCTGGGCGGCAGCAACGGCGTGCCGGCGTTCAACGAGACGATATTAAACGAGCAGCTGCTGCCCATGGTAAGGTCCATCTAACGCTGGTACGCGGACAATACGGACGGGTTTGCGGACGTTCTGGACCGCTGCACGCTCTACGTCGCCTACGGGGACGGCCTGTACCGCAACGGGATCCCGCTGCAGTCCATCGCCTGGATCGAATACCAGCCGAACGGTTTTCTGCGCGCGGCAAAGCAGTCGTCCCGGTCCACGGTCTCGGAGGACAACGCGGCGTACACCACCAAGGGGATACAGTTTAAGGTCTACACGGACGCGGACTGCACCGTGCAGGCAAAAAACGCCGCCGGAAAGACCTTTACCCTGACGGTGGCCGACGAAGACTTTACGCAGACCGTGGAGATCGCGCCCGGGACGTACTGGGTGCGCGAGGTGGAGGACTCCGCAGCCGGCCGGGGCTGGATATGGAACGACAGGCCCGTAAAGGTGACCGTGGGCAGTGAAAACGGCACGGCGGCGACGGCGGCCGTCGCAACGGTCAAAAACGAACCGCAGACGGGTTATCTTTGCGCGAAAAAGGTGAGCGCGCTCCCGGCCTGCACCCGTGGCAATCCCTGTTACGATCTGTCCGGCATCATATTTAAGGTATATGCGGACGCCGCCTGCAGCAGGGAGGCCAGGGACGCGGACGGGAAGAAGATCACCCTGGAAAGCGACGCGGCCGGTGAGACCGGCGCCGTGGAGATGGCCCTCGGCACCTACTGGGTGCGGGAGACGGAGGCGTCGGTAAAGGGCAGGGGCTGGGCCTGGAACAGCAGGCCGGTTAAGGTGACGGTGACCGCGGGGACCCAAAAGCAGGCGAAGGTCGCGGAGATCGAAAACCGGCCGCTCAACGACCCGGCAGGCATCGTGATCGAAAAGACGGATGAGGACGGCAGCGTCCGGGCCGGCTGGGACCTGTCCGGCGCGGCGTTTACCGTAAGCTATTACGCGGGCCGCTACACGTTAATGACGCTGCCGGGGAAGGCGGACGCAGTGTGGGTGATCCAGACAAAGAAGACCGGAAAGCATTTCCAGGCCAGACTGGCGGACGGTTTTGTGCTGTCCGGCGAGGCCAAATACGGAAAGAGCGATGACGGCAACTTCGTGATCCCGCTCGGCACGCTCACCATAGAGGAGACCAAAGCGCCGGAGGATTTTACGCTGGAAGGCGCCACGCTGCAGCTGCTTTCCGGAGACGGATCGGACGCGGCAGCGGGAAAGATCCTGATCGATCTGACCGACCGCGACGGGGTCGCCTACGCGCTCTGCAAAAACCAGGCGGAACGGGCGGACGACGGCTTTTCGGTGCTGGTAAAGGAGCGGCCCAGGAAGGGCGGCCTGTCCATCCAAAAGACGGACGCAAAGACGGGAGAAGTGCCGCAGGGCGACGCCTCCTTTGCGGGCATCCGGTTCGCCGTGATCAACCGTACCGGCAAGACCTTTGTGAACCGGGACGGAAAAGAGATCGCCGCGGGGCAGGTGGCGCAGATCATCACGACCAATGCCTCCGGCAAGGCGGCGACCAGAAAGACGGACCTGGTCACGGGGCGCTATGAGGTGACGGAGATGCAGACGGACGACCGGGTAGAAGACGGGGTGCTGGTGCGCGGAAACTCCGGGATGGCCAACGGGACCTACGTGTGGAAAAAACGCAGCCAGGTGGTGCAGGTGACCGCGGATGAGATCGTTCCGGCCGGCGAACCGTACGAAAACGAGCCGGCGCCCTTTGTACCAAAGGCGTGGAAGCTCGACGCGGACACGGGCACGCGCGGACCGCAGCCAGGCTTTACGTTTCTGGGGATCGAATTTACGCTGTACAACCGGTCCGCCCATCCGGTCGTGATAGACGGGAAGACCGTAGGCGTGGGAAAGGCGGCAGCGGTCGTGACGGTGGACGATACCGGGAAACTGGCGCTGCCCAAGCTGCCGTTTGGCACCTATTCCTTAAAAGAGACGAAGACCAACGCCATGTATGAGCTGGATGAGACGGAGCAGACGTTCCGCGCGGTGCTGTTAAAGGACGGCAGCATCGCCTGCGAACCGGCGGAACTGACCTTCGCAGACCGTCCGGTACGCGGCGGTTTCTCCTTTGTCAAGACACAGGCGGAGACCGGAAGCCCGCTGCCCTTTATCCCGTTTCGCCTGACCTGCCTGACCACGGGAGAGACGCACTTTCTGCTGACCGCGGCAGACGGCAGCTATGACAGCGAGGCAAGTGCGCATTCGGCGCAGACCAACGGCGCGGACGCCGCGCTGGCGGGCTTTACCAGGGCGGATATCATTCCGGCGTCGGTGATCGCGGAGCTTCCGAAGGACGCCGGGCTGTGGTTTGGTCCGGGAAAGGTCGTGGACGACCGCGGCGCGCTGCCGGTGGGGACCTATCTGCTGGAGGAACTGAAATGCGACGCCAACCGGGACCGCAACATGATCACCTGCACGTTTTCCATAGAGGCCGGAACGGAACCGGTCAATCTGGGCAAGGTGGAAAACGAGCAGGTGCGGATCAGAACCGCCGCGGCGGAAAAGGAGAGCCGGACGCAGTATGCGGCGCCCGGGCAGCAGACCGTGATCGTGGACCGCGTGGCCTATGAAAACCTGATCCCGGGGGAGATTTACGAACTGACCGCGGAACTGTTTCTGCTGCAGCCGGACGGCTCCTTAGCCCATTGGCCGGAGAACGGCGGGACCGTGAGCAGAAAGGCTTTTATGCCGCAGGCGCGCAGCGGGGACACGGAGGTGGAACTGACCTGCAGCACGGAGGGGCTGGAAGGCCGCAGGCTGGTGGTGTATGAGACGCTGCGCGTGCAGGCGACGGGCGAATTCGCGGCGGAGCACCGGGACGCGGGCGATACCGCGCAGATGATCTTCTTTCCTGAGATAGAAACGGAAGCCGCCGACGCGGCAAGCGGGACCGACCACGCGCTGGCGGAGGAGACGGTGACGGTCACGGACCGCGTGATCTACCGGGCGCTGATCCCGGGACGGACCTACACCCTGCGCGGGACCCTGATGGACGCGGCGGACGGAAAGCCGCTGGAGACGGCGGAGGGCCCGGTCACGGCGGAGCGCAGTTTTACGCCGGAAAGTCCCGACGGCGAGATATCGCTTGCCTTTACGCTGCCCGCGGCGCTCTGCGCCGGAAAGCGCACGGTCGTGTTTGAGACCCTGCTGGAGGAGGAGCGGGAGATCGCGGTACACGCGGATATCACGGATGAAGGGCAGAGCGTGTGGGTGCCGCGCATCCGCACGCAGGCGGCAGCGGCCGATACCGGGGAACGCGTGACGGCGGCGGATGAACAGACGCAGATCACGGACCTGGTGTGGCTGGAGGGCCTGAAGCCCGGGACGGAGTACCGGGTAGAAGGCATGCTGGTAAACGGCGGTACCGGGGAACCCATACGCGGGGAAGACGGAGAAGTGGTCCGGGCGTCTGCGGTCTTTACGGCGGCGGAGGAATCGCGGCAGGAGACGCTCTCCTTTGTCTTTAATGCCGCCGCGCTTGCGGGAACGCGCCTGGTCGTGACGGAAGAGCTGTTTGCAGACGGCCGCCTGGTGGGCCGGCACGCGGACCTGACCGACGAGTCGCAGACGGTGACGCTGCCGCAGATCCGGACCAGAGCGGGGTACGGCGCGTCGACGGTGGGCGCCGTGCGGGGCAGGCTTACGGGCATCGTGACGGACACCGTGGAATACCGGGGGCTGCTGCCCGGAAAGACCTACCGCCTGGAGGGGGTGCTGATGGACGCAGATACCGGAAAGCCGGTGCGGCAGGACGGCGCCGTGCTCACCGCGAAAAAGGAATTCTGTCCGGAGGAGCCGGACGGCAGCGTGGAGCTGAATTTCTATTTTGACAACAGCGTGCCGGAGGGGAAAACGCTGGTGGTCTTTGAGACCTGTTATCTGGGCGATGCGGCGGTGGCCGTGCACGCGGATCTGACGGACCGGGACCAGACGGTGCGCGTACCGGCGCTCTCTACGACCGCTCTGGCGGAGGAGACGCGCTCCCACGCGGCGCCGGCAGCGGGCGTGACCATAAAAGATACGGTACAGTACCGCAATCTGGAGCCGGAGCGCGCCTATCGCGTGTGCGGGAGCCTGTACCTGGCCGATACCGGAGAACCGTTTTTGCAGGACGGGAAGCCCGTCCGGACGGAGCGGGCCTTTACTCCCAGCCGGCCGGACGGAGAGGTGGAGGTCTTCTTTGAGATCGACGCGTATGCGCTGGCCGGGCGGACGCTGGTGGTATTCGAGGAACTGTGGGAGGACCAGGTGCTGGTGGGGATGCATGCCGATCTTAGCGATGCGGCGCAGAGCATCCGTTTCCCGGCCGTTTATACGGACGCAAGGGACCGCGCGGACAACGATAAAGTGCTGAAACCGGGGGAGACGGTGGTGCTGACGGATACGGTCACCTGGCACAACCTGATCCCGGGAAGTTCCTACGTGCTGTGCGGCAGGCTGATGGACCGCGAGACCGGAGACAGCCTGGGGATCACCGCCATTGCCTCCTTTACGGCAAAAGAGGCAGACGGCCCCGCGTCGGTGGACTTTGTCTTTGACACCTCCGGCTGGGAAGGCCGGGAACTGGTGGTGTTTGAGGAACTGCAGGACGAAAGCGGCCGCGTGATCGCTGAGCACGAAGACCTGGATGACCAGGGACAGACCGTGAAGGTGGCGGACGTTCCGGAAGAGACGACGCCGGAAGAGCCGGAGACCACGCCGGAAACGCCGCCGTCGGTAAAAACCGGGGATGACCTGGACGATCTGCGTACCATCTGCACCGCGCTGGTATCGGCGGCGGGCTTCGGGACAGCGGCCGTTCTGTTTGGCGCCATAAGAAGGAAGCGGAAGGATGATTAGACCGATGCGCGTAAGAACGGTGATTTTCCTGTCTGTTTTGCTGATCCTGGCGGTACAGACGGCTGCCTGCACTTCCTGCGGGACGGACCGGCGGACGGAGAGCGAGCCGGCGGTCCGGCCGGAAACGACAGTCCCGCAGAGCGGGAATGGGACGGAAGACGGGACGACGGAACCTACGGCAGGAACAGTGCCTACCGGGGAAAGAAAAACTTCTGAGCCGGAAGACCGGACGGAGCGGGACGCGGCGGCGGATGATGCTGAGACGACGGAACCCGCCGCGGCGACAGAGCCGGTCACCGGCGTCCCGCAGAGCGGGAGCGGGACGGAAGACGGGACGACGGAGTCCACGGCAGAAACAGCGCCCGCCGGTGAAAGGGAACCTTCTGAGCCGCAGGATGGCACGGAGCGGGACGCGCCGGCGGACCCTGCGGCGACGGAGCCGTCATCGGAAGAGGCCCATAAGGCGAAGGAGGAAACGACGGGATCTGCCGATACGGGCTGTCCGGCGCACCGCTGGGAAACCGCGCGGATCAAAGTGCGGGACGCCTGGGAAGAGACGGTCACGGTGCAGGCGGCCTGGACGGAAGAGGTCCTGGTAAAAGAAGCCTGGGAAGAGACTGTAACGGTGCGGGAAGCCTGGGACGAGGAAGTCGTGGTCCGTCCTGCCTGGGAGGAGACGGTGACGGTGCGGGAGGCCTGGACGGAAAATGTCCTGTTAAAGGAAGCCTGGGAAGAGACAGTGGAGGAAGAGCCGGCCTGGGATGAGCCGGTCTACGGCCAGCACACCGTGTGCAATGTCTGCGGCTTTGACGCCACGGAGGCAAAGGCGGACATTGGCGAGCACATCCTGGATGTGCACGCCGGCGCGGGCGGGTATTCCGTACAGCAGGTACAGACGGACGTGATCCATCATCCGGCAAAGACCCGCACCGTTTGGCACGAAGCGGAATACCGGACCGTGCAGCACCCGGCCGAGGTCAGAACAGTCTTTCATGAGGCTG
>CACZPX010000180.1 GCA_902783095.1 uncultured Lachnospiraceae bacterium | reverse complement strand
TCCTGGCGCTGTACCGGCCGGATATTGCCAAGTATGATCCGAACAACAAGCTGTATCTGGAAGATATTATTGCGTTGATTCCCAGCGAATTGAACAGCAAAAACAAGCGTTTTATCCTGAAGAACCTGAATGAGCATTTTAAATTTTCCCGTTATCAGAACAGCTTTCTTTGGTTGAAAAATGCAGGTGTTGTGTTGCCGACCTTCTGTGTAACGGAGCCGACTGTTCCGCTGATGCTGAATAAGAGCGCTAATCTTTTTAAACTCTTTCTCTCCGATGTAGGCCTGCTGGCCTCCATGTACATGGATGGAATCCAACTCAAGCTGCTGAACCGAGAGAAGGATATCAACTTTGGGTCTGTATATGAAAACGCAGCCGCACAGGAACTGAAGGCGCACGGCTATGAGCTCTATTATTTTAACAGCAAGAGACAAGGTGAGCTTGATTTCGTAATAGAGCGCGATGGAGATGTGCTCCCCATTGAGATAAAATCCGGTAAAGACTATCAACGTCACGCGGCTCTGGACAACGTATTGGGAAATAAAGAATACGCGATCCCCACGGCATTTGTGTTTCAAAATGACAATGTAAACGTTGAGGGCAGGATCGTGTATCTTCCAATCTACATGCTCATGTTCTTGCAAAAGGAAGGCCCCACGATTCCGCAGATTTACAAGCTGGATCTGGATGAACTGAAATAAAAAATTGCATCAAGTGTAACAAAGCGGAGAAGGCCACATATCTTACATCTCCACGGCCTTTCCGCCCTCCAGCCGGATGATGCGCGTGCAGCCGGTGAGGGTGGAGGGGCGGTGCGAGACGATGATCAGCATTTTATCTTTGTACTCGCGCACCAAAGTAAGTTACTAATCGGCGGCCCAGTGCGTGCGCAGAAACGAAAAGCGGCAGCGGCCTGAAAGATATTCCCCACACGGCAGAAAAATCTGCTATACTATCTTTTTACAGAAGGTATCCGCGCGCCAAGGCGTGGCGGACCAAGCGGGCCTGTGCAGGCGTGCCGCTTAAGGAGCGGCGTGGAGCAAAAGGCCCCGTAAAAAGGAGAACCTGCCGTGTTTTGCCCTAATTGTGGGAAACAAATACCGGATAACAGCAAATTCTGCAGCGAATGTGGGGCGAAAGTTCAAAAAGCTGCCGGATTATTCCACAGAATGGAATACCGGGAGCAGACCGGACAGCCCGCCAAACAGGCGGAGCGCGCCGTGCCGCAGGAGGCACCGCAGCCTGCCGCGGCAAAACAGAGCGCCTCACAGCCCGAGGCGGAGCGCCGGATCCAGCGCACGGCCGCGGCTGCACAGGGCGATCTTTCGGACCGGCGCAAGCCCAATTTTCTGATCATCGGCCTGATCGCCGCCACCTTTTTTGCCTCGCTCATCATCACCATCGTGATCTTTGCGGGTTCCTCGGACGACGGTTCGGCGCTGGTCTACCTTTCGGAGGGGACCTACGGCGTGATCCGGGACCTGGAGTCCGGCACCGGCATGGAGCTGGTGAGCGCGCGGACGGACGCCACGACGGAGGATCTGCTGCGCTTTGGCGGCGACGGCAGGACCATCTTCTTTATGACCCGCTTTGACGGGACCTCCGGCACGCTCAACCGGACCAACTACACCAAAATGCGCATGACCTCCAGCCGCAACGAGGAGCAGGTGGAGACCGTCGCGCAGGAAGTGACGGCCTTTGAGCCCTACGGGGAGAGCGGCGTGCTGTATTTCAACGAGAACCGCACGCTCTTTTACAGCGACGGCGGGCCGGAGAGCATCCAGATCGCAAAGTCCGTGGACTGGTTCTTGACGGACGAAAAGGGCCGGATCGTATACGCGGTGGGCGAGGGCACCTATACCCTGTACGGCGCGTTTCTGGCCGAGCCGGACAACCGGCAGAAACTGGTGAGCGGCCTGTCCGCGTCGGCCTGCGACGCGCTGCGCAGCCGCCCCGCGGGCGAAACGCTGAACTTTGACCACATCCCCTACCTGGAAAAGGGCAATCTCTATACGGCGGGCTTTGACCGCAAGCCCACGCTGCTGGCGGAGCACGTAACGCTGGACGGCCCGCTGTCGGAAGACGGGGCCGCGGCCTTCCCCGCGCCGGTCTTTTTCTGCTACGTGCGGACGGACGAGACGCTGGTGCGCTACGACTACCTGGCCGGCGATCCCGGAAGCAAAGAGGACGAGGCCGCCAAGGCGCCGCTTCGCGAAGACTACATGATCCCCGCCTACGAGTGGGTGACGGTCACCAACATCAACGCGCAGGAGGGCGAGTTTGCACAGCTTGCCGCTTCCTGTACGCTGCCGCTGGCCGGGCTGGAGGGCGCCACCATGGAGGAGACGGCGCGCAGAGTGGGGCTGATCGCCGGCCGCACGGGGCAGCTGGCCGCCGAGTTTGTGAGCAAACACGCCGCCAAAGCGGACGAGAACGGACTGATCCCCGTCACCGAGGACGTGAAGGCGGATCTGAAGAAACTGGCGGATGCGTCCGGCATGCGCAACTGGCTGCTGTTTTGCCTGACACAGCAGGAGAGCGGCACGCAGCTGGACCGCGAGGCCTTCCAAAAGGCGGAAGATACATTCAAAAAGGCGCAGGAGCGCAACAGAAGGCGCGCCGCCCTGCGGAAGGAACTGCCGCTGTTCACGCTCTGTTACTTCCGCGGCGGTACGGTGCAGCCGGTGCTGGAAAAGGTGGCGGGCTGTTCGGATTGCCCGGACGGCGCAAAGCTGCTGCTCACGGAAGAGAACTACTGCAGCTGGCTTGCCGGACAGAAATTCGGCGATCTGAAAGCGGAGGTCCCTTCTATCAGCGAGGCGGACCATACCGCGGCGGTGCTGCGGACCGGCGGCTGCTATACGGTCGCGGCCGACCGCATCCCGGCCGGCGACGCACAGCGCCTGTATCCGCTGGAAAACCGGGTGTTCTGCCTGGACGGCGCCGGAACGCTCTTTACCGCGGATGCGGCCGGCAAGACGGCCGGAAGCTTTGCGGTTTTGGCGGAAAAGGCGGATTTTTGCGGGATAGCGGACGGGACGTTCTACTACAGCGCCAACGGCTACACGGCAGGCGGGCAGACCTGGGCGGACCTTTTCTGCTACACGGGCGGCACCGCCGTCTGTCTGGCCAGGGAAGTGCTGGCGGACACCGCGTGCATGCGCTACGAGGACGGCAGCCTGCTGGGCTATACCGGCGTGACCGGTTCGTTTGACGGGCAGCCCTCTTATGAGCTGACGCAGTTTCTGCAGGACGGTACGGCCAAGTACGTCGCGGACGGCGTGACGGAGTACCGGCGCATCGACGGCCGGATGATCGTCTACCGCTCGGAGGGCGACCTGTATCTGTATGACGGAAAGTCCCACGTGCGCTTAAAGAACGCGGTGGATACGATCTGGATCAGCAGCTGCCTGGAGGCGAAGGCCTGCCCGCCGCTGTCCGGAAAAGTCTGGAAATAACGGTTTACCATAGAGAAGCAACACGGAGGTTTTGGTAAGTTTTGAACAGGAAGTACTATCAGGAAGATATTGAGACCATGCCCTATGCGGACATGAGGAACCTGCAGAGCGAGCGCCTGGTAAAACAGGTGAAGCATGTTTGGGACAACGTCCCCTATTACCGGAAACTGATGGAAGAAAAGGACGTTTCGCCGGAGGATATCCACGGCGTGGAGGATCTGCATAAGCTGCCCTTTATCTCCAAGGCGGATCTGCGGGATCAGTATCCCTACGGGATGCTGGCCACCGATCTGAAGAACTGTGTGCGTATCCACTCCACCTCCGGCACCACCGGACGCCGCGTGGTGGCTTTCTATACCCAGCACGACGTGGACCTGTGGGAGGACTGCACGGCGCGCGCCATCGTCGCGGCCGGCGGCACGGAGGAGGACGTGTGCCAGGTCTGCTACGGCTACGGCCTGTTTACGGGCGGCTCCGGTCTGCACGGCGGCTCCCACAAGGTGGGCTGCCTTACGCTGCCCATGAGCTCCGGCAACACGGAGCGCCAGCTGCAGTTTATGATGGACTTAAAGGCCACCATCCTGTGCTGCACGCCGTCCTATGCGGCCTACCTGGGCGAGTCCTTAAAGGAGAAAGGGATCGCGCCGGAAGAGAATCATCTGCGCGCCGGCATCTTCGGCGCGGAGCCCTGGACTGAGGAGATGCGCCAGGACATCCAGCGCTCCCTGGGCATCAAGGCGTATGATATCTACGGGCTCACGGAGACCAGCGGCCCGGGCGTG
>CACZPX010000179.1 GCA_902783095.1 uncultured Lachnospiraceae bacterium | reverse complement strand
TCGGGCATGGCGCCGCCGTGCTCGTTGATCATCTTCACGTACTCCTGCGGTACGGAGGAGGAACCGTGCAGAACGATGGGGAAGCCGGGCAGTCTCTTTTCCACTTCGTGCAGAACGTCAAAGCGCAGGGGCGGCGGGACCAGGATGCCCTTCTCGTTGCGGGTGCACTGTGCCGCCGTGAACTTGTAGGCGCCGTGGCTGGTGCCGATGGCGATGGCCAGGGAATCGCAGCCGGTCTTGTCTACGAA
Organism: uncultured Lachnospiraceae bacterium; assembly: GCA_902783095.1. Classification (GTDB taxonomy): domain Bacteria; phylum Bacillota; class Clostridia; order Lachnospirales; family Lachnospiraceae; genus UBA3774. The sequence goes on along the minus strand of CACZPX010000179.1, from coordinate 1,858 downwards.
CTCTTCCACTTCCTCGGGGCGGGTATAGGAGGAATCAGCCGCGGAGACCTTCACCTCGTCCTCTACGCCGGCCAGGGTGCCCAGCTCAGCCTCAACCACTACGCCGTGGTCGTGCGCGTACTCTACCACCTTTTTGGTGATCTCGATATTCTCTTTGAACGGCTTGGAAGAGGCGTCGATCATAACGGACGTAAAGCCGCCGTCCACACAGGACTTGCAGGTCTCAAAGTCGGGGCCGTGGTCCAGGTGCAGCGCGATCGGGATATCCGGGCAGCACAGCAGGGCCGCCTCCACAAGCTTCACCAGGTAGTTGTGGTTCGCATACGCGCGGGCGCCCTTGGACACCTGCAGGATCACCGGTGCGTGCTCCTCTTCGCAGGCCTCCGTGATGCCCTGCACGATCTCCATGTTGTTCACGTTGAATGCGCCGATGGCGTATCCGCCGCTGTAAGCCTTCTTAAACATCTCAGTTGTTGTTACGAGTGCCATAGCATGAATCTCCTTTTACAATGATGATGGTGTTGCCATAGTCGCTTTTATTATAGTACAGGCTGCCCGATTATGCAAAGAAAATGTAATAAGTTCTGCGCGCGCGGCCGCGGATCCCGCCCGGCAGGCTCTTTTTTTCTGCGTTCGATTCTGCTACAATAACGGCGGAGGAACCGAGCAGATGTCCGTCTTCTTATACACCTTCATCCACTGGACCTGGGGGATCCTGCAGAATCTTGCGGCATCCCTGCTGTTTTTGCGCCATATCCGCTGCCGCCACTACCGCTTTCACGGCGCGGTGGTGACCGAATGGGACAAAAACCGTTACATGGCGCTCGGCATGTTCATCTTCGTCAAGAAGGGCTGTCCGGAAAAGCTGGTGGTCCACGAGTACGGCCACACCATGCAGTCCGTCTTTCTGGGCCCGCTTTTTACGCCCGTCATCGGCCTGCCCTCCACGCTGTGGGCGCGCGTCCCGGCCTTACACACGTACCGGCACGACCGGCAGATCTCCTATTATTCCCTGTTCTGCGAGCGCTGGGCCAACCGTCTGGGCGAAAAATACACCGGCAGGCCCTCCATGGGACAGGCGGTGATCGACTGAAAAGGAGCCCCTCCTTCCGCGTCTACAAAAAAATGTTCCCCTGCAATAAACGAATGCAATAAATCCTCCTTTCACCGCGTTAACCCAGTGAAAGGACAAAGGAACATGTCGATCGCAATCACGGCCGCACTGGCGGCAGAAAACACAACCATGCCGAATGCACGCACCGCCGCACCCGCGGCAGACAGCAAGACCGTCGACGCGCTGCTCGCAGCCGTTGCAGACGGCAATATGGATTCGCTCGAGACGCTGTACGGCATCGCCGCGACACCGGTGTACAGCTTTGCGCTGTCGATCTTACGAAACCGTTATGACGCCGAGGACGTCCTTCATGACTGTTTCTTAAGCATCGTGCGGTCCGCCGCCGGCTACCGTTCCCACGGCAAGCCGATGGCCTGGATCCTCACCATCACGCGGAACCTCTGCATGTCGAAACTGCGCGAGACCGGGCGTGAATCCTCCCTTGACGAAGAAAGTGCCGGCCAGTTTGAAGCATTGCCCGACGCGGTCGACGTGGAAGAAAAGTTCCTGCTGGAAGCGCTGATCAACAGCCTTGGCGCGGAGGAGCGGCAGATCGTCACGCTGCACCTTACCGCCGGCTTTAAGCACCGGGAGATCGCGGATCTGCTGGATCTTCCGCTTTCCACCGTCCTTTCCAAATACAGCCGCGCGCTGAAGAAACTGCGCGCCATGACCGAATAGGAGGCAGAAACGATGACCGAACAGAAAATGGAAGAAACGATCCGCAGCGGATTTGCGAAGATC
>CACZPX010000178.1 GCA_902783095.1 uncultured Lachnospiraceae bacterium | reverse complement strand
GCAGATAGGTTATTTTTCGGCCAAAACGATCTTCCATACCTTTATTTATAGCACAGGCGGACAAAAAAAGACAACCGGATATGGCGCAGGACGGCGGCCGCGCGGGCGGGGAGGGCGCCGCTTCGTGCAAAGTGCAGAAGTTCTGAGGGATGATTCTGAGATCCTGCATAGTCCAGCCGCTTGACAAAGCCGAAAGCGGCTTCTATACTGAGGTTGATCTTCAGGGCGGGGTGCAAGTCCCCACCGGCGGTAAAGTCCGCGAGCCCTCGGGCCGATCCGGTGAAACTCCGGAACCGACAGTATAGTCTGGATGGAAGAAGAGAACGTGTTTTTCACAACTGCTTTTCTTTTTAAGTGCCCGGATGCAGTCCGGGCATTTTCACGCCTGGGAGACCAATCCATTTTTATCGGAGGGCTCTTATGCAGAACCAAAAAACCAAGAAAATCGTGTTGATGGCCATGATGGCCGCGCTGGCTTTCCTCGTGATGGCCGTGGTCCGCATCCCTGTGGTACTGTTCTTAAAGTACGAACCCAAGGACGTGATCATCACCATCGCGGGCTTCATCTTCGGCCCGCTGGAAGCGCTCATCATCGCCGCCGTAGTGGCGCTGATCGAGATGTTCACGGTGAGCGACACCGGCTGGATCGGGGCGGTCATGAACCTCGTATCCACGGCGAGCTTTGCCTGTGTGGCGGCGCTGGTGTACAAGAAAAAGCACACCTTAAAGGGCGCCATGGCGGGCCTGCTGATCGGCGTCTGCTGCATGGTGTGCGTGATGCTTCTGTGGAACTACCTGCTCACACCCCTGTACATGGCGGAGACGAGCGAAGCCATTCCCGCGACCCGCGCCATGGTGGCGTCCATGCTGCCCACGGTCTTCCTGCCGTTCAACCTGTTAAAGGGCGGTTTAAACGCCGCCATCACCGTGCTGCTGTACAAGCCGGTCGTCATCACACTGCGCAAGGCCGGCCTGATCCCCGCCTCCTCCGCGCACGGCACCACGCAACACGGCGGCAACCGGATCAGCGCAGGCGTCATGGTCGGCGCGGCTGCGGTACTGGTGACCTGCATCCTGCTCACGCTGGTGCTGGCCGGCGTGCTGTAAAGCCGGCATTTGGGCTGGATTTATCATTGTATCAATGGAACTCCCTTTCCCCCGCGGCAGGCCGCGGGGGTGTTTTTATGGTTTTAACAGATCGCACCATAATGATTCGACAGGATCTTTCACCTGTGCGGAGCGAAAACGGCGGAGTAAGAAGGAACAGCGCAGGGAGGTCTTGGCTGAAATAAAGAAAAACAGAGAAACCAGCCATTCCAAGCGCGCTGCTATGCGGGAGATGAGGGCGAAATATGGCTGGATTGCAAAAGAACAAAGAAACCAGCCATTCCGGGCACGCTGCTATGCGGGAGAGAAGGACGAAAATATGGCTGGATTGAAGAAAAACAGAGAAACCAGCCATTCCGGCCACCGTGCGCGGTCAAAAAGCAGAAGGGCTCATTGGCTGAAAAGAGAATAATATTGTCGATCAGCCAGTTTGCGGGAGGAAAGCTCGAAAAGGAGGAGGGAAAGCTTGGCTGATATCAGGATCCTGTGGCTTTTCAGCCACAACATAGCTTTGACCGGCACTGAAGCCACTGCGGAAAGCGGGAGCCGGCGGAGAACGGCTTGCCACGATCTGCAAAACAGGCTATAATCAATCTGCTGTACGGGCACAGGAACGTACACGCATTCCTTTTCCCGGCGTCCGCCGGGCATCTTTATCCTTACAGGAGCAATCTTATGAGTGATATACTGCAGACCTTAAATCCGGCCCAGCAGGAGGCCGTCCTTGCCACAGAGGGGCCCGTGCTGATCCTGGCCGGCGCCGGTTCGGGCAAGACGCGCGCGCTCACGGCCCGCATCGCCTATCTGATCTCGGAAAAACACGTGGCGCCCTGGAACATCCTGGCCATCACCTTTACCAACAAGGCGGCGGCGGAGATGCGGGAGCGCGTCAACGCGCTTGCGGCGGGGGACGCGGCGGCCGTATGGGTGGGGACCTTCCATGCCACCTGCGTGCGCATCCTGCGGCGCCACGCGGAGGGGCTTGGCTATACCAACCGCTTCACCATCTATGATACGGACGACCAGAAGACGCTGATGAAGCGCGTGATGAAAGCGCTGGACATGGACAGCCGCATGTATCCGGAGCGGATGCTGATCTCCCGGATCTCCGCTGCCAAAAACCGCATGCAGACGCCGGACGAGATGGCCAAAGAGGCCGGCAGCAACTACCGCGAGATGCGCGTGGCCGACGCCTACGTGGAATATCAGAATCAGTTAAAGAGCAACGACGCGATGGACTTTGACGATCTGCTGGTAAAGACTGTGGAACTGTTCACCCGCTTTCCGGAGGTGCTGGCGGAGTACCAGAACCGCTGGAAATATCTGATGGTGGACGAGTACCAGGACACCAACCACGTGCAGTTCGAGCTGATCCGCCTGCTGGCGGGAAAGCGCGGCAACCTGTGCGTGGTGGGCGACGACGACCAGTCCATCTACAAGTTCCGCGGGGCGGATATCAGCAATATCCTGGACTTTGAAAAGACCTTCCCCAACACGAAGGTCGTAAAGCTGGAGCAGAACTACCGTTCCACCAAAAACATCCTGAACGTCGCAAACGAGATCATCAAAAACAACCACGGGCGCAAGGCCAAACGGCTGTGGACCGATCACGCGGCGGGCGACCAGGTGGATTTCAAGGCCTTTGAGAGCGCCTACGACGAGGCGGAATACATCGTGCGGGACATTGAACGGCACCGCGCGCAGTTCGCCTTCGGCAGCTGCGCCGTGCTGTACCGCACCAACGCGCAGTCCCGCATACTGGAAGAATTCTGCGTGCGCGAGAACGTTCCCTACCGGCTGGTGGGCGGCGTCAATTTCTATCAGCGCAAGGAGATCAAAGACCTGATCGCCTACGTCAAGACCGTCGCGGGCAGCCTGGACGATCTGGCGGTGCGGCGCATCATCAACGAGCCCAAGCGCGGCATAGGCGCGACCACCATCAACCGGATCACCGACTGGGCGGCGGAGCGCGGCCTGGGCTTTTACGAGGCCCTGGAGCGCTGCGGCAGCATAGACGGCTTAAGCGGCGGCACCGTCGCCAAGCTGAACGAGTTTCTGGGCCTGATAGAGGGCATCCGCATGCGCCTGCCGGAACTGACCGTAAAGGAACTGATCGAGGCCGTGGCAAACGGCAGCGGCTACCTGGACGCGCTGCGCGCGGAGCATACGGTGGAATCGGAAGGGCGCCTGGAGAATATTGACGAACTGCTGAACAAGGCGGAGGAGTACGGCGGCATAGAGGACACCAACGCGGCCCTGGACGCCTTTTTGGCGGACGTGTCGCTGATCGCGGACGTGGACGCGATGGAAGCCGACGAGGACCGCGTGGTGCTGATGACGCTGCACGGCGCCAAGGGGCTGGAGTTCCCCCGCGTATACATGGCGGGCATGGAAGAGGGCCTGTTCCCCGGCAGCATGGCTATCTATTCCGAGGACGATACGGACATGGAAGAGGAGCGCCGCCTCTGCTACGTGGGCGTGACCCGCGCCAAAGAGAAGCTGACGCTGACAGCGGCTAAAAAGCGCATGGTAAACGGCGAGACCCGTTTTTCGCCGGTCTCCCGTTTTGTGGAGGAGATCCCCAAAGATCTGCTGAAGACGGACTCCGCGGGCGGAAGCGGACGCGGCTTTGGCGGTTCGGACGGCGACGGGTACGGCAGACGGTCCGGCACAGAGCGGGAAGGCTTTGGCGGCCGCTTCGGCCGGGACGACGGCGAATCGTTCGCAAACCGCTACGGCAGCAGCTCTGCCGGCAGCGGCGCGGGACGGTTTGGCAGTACGCCCGCCGCACCGGGACGCCGCCATGCGGCGCCTCCGGAGAAAGTGACCACCTATCTGGGCAGCAAGCCGGTCCCCGGCACAGCGGGCGGCGTCGATTACGGCGTCGGCGACCGCGTGCGCCACGTAAAGTTCGGCGAGGGCACAGTAAAAGACATGGTGCAGGGCCGCCGCGACTGGGAAGTGACCGTGGAATTCGATGACGTGGGCATCAAAAAGCTGTTTGCCGCCTTTGCGGGGCTGAAGAAGGTGTAAGAGGGGATGAGCAGGATGATGGAAAAGAAAAGGACAGGACTGCGGGCGATCCTTCGCCGCGACGCCGAGACGATATGGACAGAG
>CACZPX010000177.1 GCA_902783095.1 uncultured Lachnospiraceae bacterium | reverse complement strand
CCGCCGTAGCCCTTCCCCGCCGAATCGTGCGGATCGTTCCAGACGCGCACGCGGATATGCGTCACCCCGGCCTGCGCCAGGGTCAACAACACGTCCTGCTCTTCGCCTTCAAAATTGTAGTATTTTACGCCGCTGTTTTCCTCCGCGATCACGGAAGAGGCGTCCATCCCGAAAATGAAATCCTCCGGAAGATTTTCAACCTTCTTTACATACAGCGGGCTGTCCACGGGCTCCGGCTGCGTGGCCTCCGTCTGGCTTTCGTTTTCTGTCCGGCTGGCCGCTTCCGCCGCCGTCGTGTCAGCCGCGGCAGCCGCGGTGGTCTCCGCCTGTGAACCGGACGCCGCGTCCGTCTGCCCGGCAGCCGTCTGTGCCGGCTTTTCTGCCGACCCGCAGCCGGCGATCAGCATTGCAGCGGCAAGGCCAATTGCGACGAGTCTATTTTTCATGATCGAACCTCCGATATATTTGTTGTTTTATTGCACGCTAAACCGTATTCCGCCACGGCGGCGAAGCTGCCGCAGCGGTTTCCTTCAGGGAAGCTGCAAAAAGAGCTCCGCGATCCGGTACGCCGCCGTATCCTGCCTGCCGCAGTGCAGGGACTCCGCGCCGAAAAACAGGTAATAGTCCTCCGCCGCCGTCCCGGGCTCGGCATAGGTGATATACGAGCACGCCGCCCCCGTCCCCGTTTCGGCGTCAAACACGCGGATCCCGCTCGGGCTGCCGTTAACGGAAAGCGCGTCGGGATACCGTTTTGCGAAGGCCTCCGGCAGCGGCGCAAAACTCTCGCGGTACCGCTCCGCGTCGGATCCCTTCACAATAAATATATCCGCGCCCGTGAGCGCCGCGTCGCCGAACATCACGTAGGAAAAGCTGTGCGCCCGTACCATGCGGATCCCCTCCGGCAGGTCCTGCTCCAGGCAGACCGACAGGCCGGGATCGGCAAGGACCGGCACGTCCGCGTAAAGCGTCACCTTCTTTTCCGCGGGGGCGTCGTTGAGGATGGTAAAGATCCACAGCCAGAAAAGCGTGGAGAGCACCGCCCACAGCAGATATTTGGGCACGGAGGAAAAAAACGCCTTAAGATGCCGCATCTTTTGCCTCCCAGGCCACCGCGTAGCCGTGCACCGTGTAGACCGTGAGCCTGGCCGGAAGGGCCGGCAGGGCCTTCGTGCGCGACGCGCTGATGCTCACGCGCCTTGTCTGCGTGCCGTCGTTTACCAGGAGCGTCTGTACGGTGATGCTGCCGCGGATCGCGATGCGGCGCGCATCCAGCGTGACCGTCCCCGTCACGGCCTTTCGCGGTTCTTCCGACAGCGTGGAAAGATGCGCCAGCTGCCGCTTTCCGCCCGTGACGAAATGCGTGTACAGGAAGATCACCGTCCAGCCGCCCAAAAGGCTGATCAGGCACACGCGAAGCTCCATGGCCGCCGCGTTTGCCGTGCCGGTCAGTACGCAGAGGACGATGCAGGCCGCAAGCGACGCAAACGCCACGCCCGCGGTGATCGCTCTCCATATCCTGTTTTGCTTCTCCAGCCGGGCGGCGGTCCCCGCCGGATAAAGTTCCGTGATCGCATCCATAAGGATGATATTAACACCTGTTTGACCTTCCTGCAATCCGGAATGCACGCGCTTGCTTGACAAGACGGACGCTTGTTATACAATTGTTGCAGAAGCATTTACGGAGGCGACATTATGAAAAAGGGACTGATCCTGCTGCTTGCCGCGGCATTAACGCTTTCCGGTACCGCCTGTTCGTCCGGACAGGAGGCACAGACCTCGGCGGTCACGGAGACCGCGTCCGCCGGTTCCGATACGGAGGCCTCGCCCGCGCAGACGACCGCCGCGCCGCAGACCGAACCGCAGCAGACCGAACCGACGGAAACCGAAACGGAGCCCGCCGCGCCGGCCGGTGAGGTCGCTCTGCAGGAGGAGGCCCTGACCTCCGACTTCGTCTGCGAGGACAATTACCGCGTCTTTTACGAGATCTTTGTCGGCTCTTTCTCGGACAGCGACGGAGACGGCACCGGCGATCTGCGCGGCATCATCAACCGCATGGACTACCTAAACGACGGGGATCCGAACTCCGGCAAAAGTCTGGGCGTGGAAGGGCTTTGGCTCACGCCCATCTTCTCCTCTCCGTCCTATCACAAGTACGACGTAACCGATTATTACCAGATCGATCCCGCCTTCGGCACCATGGACGATCTAAAAGAGCTGATCGGCCTGTGTCACGAGCGCAACGTAAAGGTGATCCTGGACCTGCCCATCAACCATACGGGCCGCCGGAACAAGTGGTTCTCCAACTTTGTACTGGCCAGACGCCAGGGGCTCACGGACGATCCCTACTACGATTTTTACAGTTCCTGTTCCCAGAACGAGGCCTATCCCGCCGGACGCGTCTGGGAAAAGGTGGCCGGCACGGACATCTGTTATGAGTGCAATTTCTCCACGGACATGCCGGAACTCAACTTTGACAGCGAAGCGGTCCGAACGGCCGTTGTGGACGTGGCAAAGACCTACCTGGATCTGGGCGTGGACGGCTTCCGCTTTGACGCGGCAAAGTACGTGTATCTGGGCGACAATGCGGCCAGCGCCGCGTTCTGGGAATGGTACGTGGGCGAACTCCGCGCCGTCAAGCCGGACGTCTACACGGTGGCCGAGGTCTGGGACGCGGACGGCGTGACCGACCTCTATTACCCCGCCATGAACTGCTTTAACTTCAGTATGGCCCAGTCCGGCGGCCTTTTGGCAGAGACCGCCAACCACCGGGACGTCAACCGTCTCACCGCCTACGTGGACCGCTATCTGGACACCGTCACTGCCATGCGGGACGACGCCATGCTCGTGCCGTTTGTCACCAATCACGACATGGACCGCGCGGCGGGCTTTCTGACCGCAGCCAGCGGCAACATGCGCGTGGCCGCCAACCTGTACCTGCTTGGTCCCGGCTCGCCCTTCCTCTACTACGGCGAAGAACTGGGCATGCGGGGCTCCCGCGGCGGCGCCAATACCGACGCCAACCGCAGACTTGCCATGGTATGGGGCGACGGGGACACCGTAAAGGACCCGGAGGGCACCACCTACCAGGCTTCCAAGCAGATCGAGGATTCCGCCGCGGAACAGATGGCCGATCCGGACAGTCTTTATTCCTACTACAAAAAGCTCATCATGCTGCGCCGGGCCAACCCGGAGATCGCGCGCGGCGATTACACGCCTCTTACCTTTACCGGGAGCAAGGCCGGCGGCTTTACCGCTGCCTGGAACGGAAGCACGGTGGCCGTGATCCACAATACCACCACGGAAGAAGTCACGCTGGATCTGGACCAGGTGACGGGGCTCTCCTTTACCCAGGTCACCACCGTGGGGTTCTCGGACGCCTCCCTAAACGGCACCATGCTCACCGTCGGTCCGCAGACGAGCGTGGTCCTGCGCTGACGCGGCTTTTGCCCGCTTCGCCCCATAAAAAGGTCCGCCCTGTTCCGTTACGGTCGGGCGGATCTTTTTTATTCCTAAAGCAAAAGCGGTCCCTGTCAGGCCTTGATCAGACTCTCCAGCGTCTCGTACAGAGACTCCGGCTGCACCGGTTTGGACAGGTGCGCGTTTAAGCCCGCCTGCAGGCTGCGCTGCACGTCCTCGTCAAAGGCGTTCGCGGTCAGGGCGATGATGGGGATCTCTTTCGCGTCCTCGCGGTCCATCGCGCGGATCCGGCGCGTGGCCTCCAGCCCGTCCATCTCCGGCATGCGCATATCCATCAGCACGGCGTCGTAATAGCCGGCCGGATGCGCAGCGAATTTCTCTACGGCGATCCTGCCGTTTTCCGCCAGCTCGGCTTCCATGCCGCGCGTCTGCAGCACCATCATCATGATCTCCGCGTTGACCGGCACGTCCTCCGCCAGCAGGATCCTGCGGCCGGTCAGCTCCGCCTTTTGCGGTTTGTGGTCGGTGTTCGCGCTGCGGCGCTTTAGAGCGGAGGAAAACTCCTCCAGCACTGCCGCCGCAAACAGCGGTTTGGGGATAAAGCTGTCCACGCCTGCCTGCAGCGCCTCCTCCAGCACGTCGTCCCAGCGGTAGGCCGTGAGAATGATGATCGCGGACTCCTTTCCGATCAGTTCCCGGATGCGGCGCGTGGTCTCCACGCCGTCCATATCCGGCATCTTCCAGTCTACCAGGATCAGGTTGTAAGGCGCGCGCCGTGCATGGCGCAGGCGCACCGCCTCCACGGCAGCCGCCCCTGAGGATACGGTCTCCGCCGCGATGCCAGCCTTTTCCAGCACCAGTCTGGCGTGCTCGCAGGCCACGGGGTCGTCGTCCACCACCAGGACCGTCAGGTTCTCCGGGCGGATCTCCTCCTCCGCGTCTTCTCCGTCCCTGCGCGCGGACTCGTCCAGCGTTACGGTCACGGTAAAGGTGGAGCCGACTCCCTTTTCGCTCTCCACGTCTATGGTGCCGTTCATCATCTCCACGATGCTCTTCGTGATGGCCATCCCCAGGCCCGTACTGCCGTAGCGGTTGGTGCTGGAGGCGTCCTCCTGGGAGAAGGTGTCAAATAGATGCGGCAAAAGGTCCTTGCTCATGCCGATGCCGGTATCTTCCACCACAAAGCGCAGCGTCGTCTTTCCTTCAAAGCGCGCCATGCGCTCCACACAGAAGGTGACCCTGCCCCCCGCGGGCGTAAATTTGACCGCGTTGCTGAGGATGTTGATCAGCACCTGGCGAAGCTTCATATCGTCGCCGATGTAGTAGTCCGCCACCTCCGAACAGAGCCGGCACTGATACTCCAGGCCCTTTTCCTGGCACTGGCCGGAGAACATGGTATTGATGGCCTCCAGAAGCTTCTGGAAGGAGAATTCCTCGTTTTTGAGGGTCATGCGGCCGGATTCGATGCGGGACATATCCAGGATATCGTTGATCAGTCCCAGCAGATGATTGGCGGACGCGCCGATCTTCTCCAGGTGGTCACGCGTCGTTTCGGGAAGGTCCGCGTCGTTTAAGGCCTGCTGCTGCGCCATGGTCTTTCGCATCTCCGCGTCGATGATGGACACGCCCAGTCCGATCGCGCGCAGGTGCCGTCCGTCTTCGTCGTCGCCGGCATGCACGCCGGCCGCCCGGATCATCTCATAATACTCCACGCCGTTGCGGACGGCCAAATAGCGGTAAGCCAGGATCTTTTCCGTCTTTAAGCCCTCGCGGATCGTCTCCGGTTCGATAAAGCGCAGGAAGCCCTCGCGGTACGGTTCCGTCACAACACGGTGCGCATAACCGCGGAACGCTTCCAGATACGGGAAATGCACGCCCTCTCCGTGCTGCGTGGGGTCGTCGGGGTCGCCGCGGTAGCAGACCGCGTCGTCCGCGTCCAGGTCCACGTGATAGTCGCTGCGGTAGTCCGCAGCCATCGCGGTGATCATATTGTCCTGCTGCGTCCTGTGCTTCTCCTCTTCCAGGAGCTTTTCCTGCAGGGCCAGCCTGTGTTCCATCTCCTCCTACTTTACGCGGCTTTCCGCGTCCGCCGTCTGCCGTTCCAGCACCAGCCTGGCGTTCCGTTTGTTCTGCGCGATGATGAAGCCGAACATGATCAGCAGCACCAGCACCGTCAGCAGGGACTGCGTGATGCTGCGGTTGATGATCCCCTGCGAGACCGAACTGATGCGGTCGCTGATGACGCTTTCCCGGATCAGGTAGGTCAGCACCCAGTCCGTGCCGGTGACCGGCACGAAGCTCAGCGTTTCGTGGATCCCGTTATAGGTGAACGACACCTCGCCTTCTTCCAGGTTCCGGAAGGCGCGCACGAATCCCTCATAGGAATACCCTTCGTCAAAAACGGCGTGCTCCATGGCGGTGATCAGGTTGTCCTCCACCGCAAGGCCTCCCAGTACGGTATTGCTCAGCGCGACGCCGCTCGTGGTGTAGATATTGCAGAAGGTCGCGTCCTCGGTATTGGCGTCCATGGAAACGCCGGCCAGCATCTGCGGCATGCCGATCTCCATAAAGCCCACGCAGAGCGTCTTTCCGAAAACCTCTATGGGCTTTTCCAGCGGCATGGCGATCACCACCCGCTTTTCCGTGCTCTCTATATTGAATATGGAGATCTCCGGCTTGCTGATGGTCCGGTAGTCAAAGGCGTAGTCGCCGATATTGTCCTGCACGCCGTCCGCCGTGTAGATCAGTCCGTCCGTGTCCACGAAGGCAAACTTTTCCAGGTTGTACATCCGGCGCATGCGAAGCTGGAACGTCTGCAGATGCTCCATGTCCCGCAGATCCTCCGTGTCCATCAGGTCCACCGCGATCCGCATGTCCTGGATCATGTCCTGCAGATTGTTTTCCACCACCTGCTCACGGCGGCCGGCCAGCTCGTCCAGATACAGCAAACTGACGGAATGCACGGCCGTTTCCGCGTCGCGGCGGGCGCTGCGGCCCATCCACACGGTCCCCGCGATCAGGATCAGCGCCACGATCAGGCTGCCGATCACGGCGATATGCGCGATATTGTATTTCTTGGGTGTCTCCACTTGCATCTGCCTCCCGAAAACTTTCGTCTACAGACGGAACGAATACCGCCTAATATTGTAAGCAATTTAATCTATTCCTGCAAGTATAAGCTGCAGGTCGTTTTAACTCCCGTAAAAAGCAAAACCCCGCGGCAGACCGTCTGGTCCGCCGCAGGGCCTGGCAGCCGCGGGCAAAAGCCGCAGGCTGCGTTAAGAGTTCTTTGGTTTACAGTTCGATGCTCGTCCGCGGCGGCTGGATCAGGCAGTTGACGCCTGCCGCCTCGCAGTATTTCGCCAGTTTAAAGAAGACGACCTCCGTCTTTTCCACCAGGCGCGGCATCCCCACCACGGGTTTGGTAAGCGGGGAGAAGAAATTGTCCCAGTGCAGCGGGATCACCAGCTTTGGCTTTACTTTTTCCACAGTCTCCGCAAAGAAGGTCTTCTCCGTCTTCTGGTTTGCCTTCTGCAGGCCGGCCACGCCCAAAAACAGCACGTCGGCACGGTAGCCGTCCATCTGGCCCTTGATATAGTTGAAGCTCGGCCGGATCATAAAGCGTTTGCCCTGCGCCTCCACGTAAAAGTCAAAGGATCCGCCTTCCTTGTATGCCCGCAGCTTTGCCGGCTGGCGCAGGGGCGCGTCGATCGTCTGCCCCAGATCGTTGTTGAGGATGGTCGGTTTGGAGTGGATGGACGGGATCACCTTGATCCGGAAGCCGCCCACCTCGCAGGTCTCATTGGCCGCAAAGGCCTTCAGCTGTTCCTCCGGAACGTCCCCGCCGCGCGCGACGTTGAGCGCGGAGGACGTGCCGTAGATCGTGGCGCCGGTCTTTTTTGCGATATAGGGCGCATCCATCACGTGGTCGTGATGGGAATGCGACACAAAGATCGCCCGCAGCCTGTCAACGTGATGCGCCTTTAACATCGCGTCCACGGTCTTCGTATCCGTCGGTTCGCTCCCGAAAATATACTTGAGCAGCGACGGTCTGGTCATGTGCGCGTCAAAGAAGATCTGGTCCTTCCCGTCGTCAAACAGCAGCGTCGTCGTTCCGAAAAATGTCACTTTCATACCAGGCCCTCCGCCCCGCTCTTACTGATCCAGCACCTCTGTCAGGGTGATCTCAAAGTTCAGTTCCTTGCCGGCCATCTCGTGGTTGGCGTCAAAGGTGATGGTCTTCTCGTCTTTGGCCTTTACCGTGACCGGTACCGGGTAGCCCTGCGCGCTCTGCAGATACACGCGCTGGCCGGCGGAAAGATTCTCAGACCCGGGCATCTGCGCGATCTCCACCGTAAAGACGGCCCGCGGATCGATCTCGCCGTAGGCTTCGTGCGGCATCAGGTGCACGTTTACGGTCTCGCCCACCTCCATGTTTGCGACCGCCGCGTCAAAGCCGCGGATCATCATACCGGCGCCGCAGACGAACTCGAGCGGCTCGCCGCGGTCATAGGAGGCGTCGAACTGCGTTCCGTCGTTGAAGGTGCCGCGGTAGTGGGTGCGCACCTTTTTCCCTACATTTTTGCCGGTAAAGCCGGGATCCGTATGACAGCCGGCACAGCTGCCGCAGCTCTCGCCGCAGTCATGCTTTTCCTCGTGATGCTCGTGGTGGTCGCAGTTGGCGCCGGTGTTTACCAGTTCGCCGCGCAGGTAGGCCTCCACAGCCTCGTCCGCGCTGCCGGAAGCGCCCGCGCACAGCTCGATGCCCTGCTCCTGCAGCGCCGCCTGCGCGCCGCCGCCGATCCCGCCGCAGATCAGCACGTCGATGTCCTTGCCGGCCAGCAGGCCCGCCAGGGCTTCATGGCCGCTGCCGTCGGAGCCGATGATCTGCGAAGAGACCACCTTGCCGTCTTCCACCTGATATACCTTAAAGGTCTCCGTGTGTCCGAAATGCTGGAAGACCTCGCCGTTTTCATAGGTTACCGCTATCTTCATGTTCTTTTCCTTTCAGTTAACGTTTTTATGGCTAAAACACAGCCGCTTTTCACTCTACCACAGCCTGCGGCTTTGTTCAACGGCGTTTGTTTCCGTGCGTTTTTAAATAAAACCGCACTTATCCCGCGCCGGCGTTCCCCGCCTGAGCCCCGGCATCGTCACAGCAGCCGCAGCTCCTGCAAAAAGCCGGTCAGCTCCTTCCGGTAGCTCTCCGGCGCCGTCAGAACGGAGGCCGCGTGCGGCGCGCCGTTTATCAGGCAGAGCCGGTGCGGCCCCTTTGTCGCAGCCGCCATTCGCTCACTGTGCCACGGGGCGATCAGTTCATCCGCAGTCCCGTGGAAAAACAGGATCGGTACAGTATTCTCCTTCAGCGCGTCGACCGGCCGCATCTGCCGGTATCCGCAGCCGGTCAGGATCCTGGTCCAGCCGCCGGTAAGCCGCAGCATCACGCCGGGAATATGCATCTGCGAAAGCCCGTTTTTTAAAATGTCCCGTATATCGGAAAAGCCGCAGTCCGCCACCGCAAAGTCCACCTGCGGCCGCGCCTGCAGGCAGGCCGCCGTGGTGGCCGCCCCCAGGGATTCCCCGTGCAGCCCCACAACGCGGTACTGCGAAAAGCGCTCCCGCACCAGACCGATCAGCGCCGTCAGGTCCTCCCGCTCCCGCACGGAGTAGGTGCAGAAGGCCTTTTTGTTCACGCCGTGTCCGCGCAGGTCGTAGACGATCACGTCGTACCCCAGATCCAGATACAGTCCGGCGTATTTCAGCGCGCCAAAGCGGTTGTCCGTGTAGCCGTGCGAGATGATCACACAGCGGTCCGCCGCATCGTTATTTATCAGCCGCTCCGCGTACAGGCGGTATCCGTCCGGCGCGGTCACGGCAAACGTCTCTTTCTTGAGCGGATCATACCAGGAAAGATCGTAGTGGTCCTCCTGCCAGGCGCGCGCGGCCTGCAGGGACTGCCGGTGCGTGGACAGCGAAAAGACGGTCAGCGCCAGGCTCACCAAAGCCAGCACAACGACCAGACAGACAATGATAATCAGTACGATTTTCAAAGCCGTACTCTCCTTTTGTTGGATTTCCCGTTATGCCGGCCGGTCACGGCGACCGCCTGGTAATAGAGTAGCTCGTCCGCTCCACCGTCAGGTCGTAGACGTACTTCGTCCCGTCCGGCGCCTCCAGCGTAAGGACGGTGGCGCCCGTCTTTTTAAAGGAGCCCCTTACCAGATAGCACTCGAGCGCCTCCTCATAGCGGATGGTCACCTCGCCAAACGACTCGTCCTCCAGATACGCCTGGTAGGTGTCGTCAAACTCAACCCCGCTGGTCTCTCCACCGCTGGCCAGCACGTCCGTTTCATAGGAAGACTTGCCGCCTAACGCCAGCACCGTGCAGACCACCAGGATCACCAGGCTCACGGCAAGCCCCGCCAGGCGGATCCGCTTATCCTTAAAAACCGCCAGCGGGTAGAGGATCAGCGTCCCGGCGCAGAACAGAGCGCTCAGCAGGTGGTTGGGAAAGAACGACATCGTCTCCGATAAAAAGCCCATGTAATGGATCCCCACGAACACCAGCATGGGCGAGAGGATCAGCAGCCCCCACCACTTGTCCAGCTTCATATAGTAGCCCGCAAAGGCCATGGGGATGGTCAGCAGCGTCCAGTAAAACCAGTTCTGGTAGTAGCGGAACAGGCCAAAACCGTCCGAAGAAAACGGGACCTGCACCAGATAGACCAGCGGCTGGCTGATCAGGAAAAAGACGAATACCTTCAGCACGGAATCGAGCGGCGATCTGCTGTTGACGATAAGCACGATCCCAAACAGGATCCACCACTCAAAGCTGATGGAGATATCCCTGAACGAGGTATCCTTCGTGGCCGGGATCATTGCCATCACGCCCGTATACACGCCGCAGATCACGGCAAAGATGATCAGTTTCGGCCAGGTGATATTCAGGCCGCCAAACAGTTTTTTTATCACTTCTCTTCCTCCCTCAGCCGACTTCCGCATCCCGCTGCATAAAGACCGTGGGATACGTTCGGTTGATCTTTTCATAACACGGGCAGTCCGCGCCGTGGTCGTTGATGATGCCGCAAGCCTGCAGGTGCGAATAGACGGTGATCGGCCCCACGTATTTGAAGCCGCGCTTTTTCAGATCCCTGCTGATCCGCTCCGACAGCCCGTTGCTCACCGGGATCCGCCCCTTTTCGTGACCCTCGTACAGGATGGTCTTTCCGTCCGACCAGGCCCAGATATAGGCGCAGAAGGATCCGAACTCCTCCCGGATCTTCTGATAGCTGCGGGCGTTCTGGATCACCGCTTCGATCTTTCGGCGGGACCGGATCATCCCCTCCGTATTCAGGATGCGCGCCACGTCCGTCTCATCAAACCGCGCGACCGCGTCGTATGCAAAGTTATCAAAACACTGCCGGAAGATCTCCCGCTTTTTCAGCATCAGGTCCCAGGACAGGCCGCACTGCAGGCACTCCAGCGTCAGATGCTCAAACATCTGACGGTCGTCATGGACCGGGATGCCCCATTCCGTATCATGGTAGACCCTGTTGGCCGTGTTCATATCCGCCCAGCCGCAGTTGCTCATATCGTCGTACTCCCCTGTGCCGTGTTATAAAATGGCATCTTCCCGTCGTGTGCCGGATGACCGCTATAAAAATACCGCATTCAGCGCCGGTTCTCAACCACATTTCCGCCGCGTTCTATTTGGACACGGTCTTTCAGCTCATCAGGGAGCCAGTGGTCGTCTGTGATGTGTTCCGACCGCATCACGACCCTGCGCAGGCCCGTGCAGCCCAGAAAGGCTTCATCGTCTATGTACGCCACGTTTTCCGGGATCTCGATCTCCTCCAGGCTGCTGCAGCGCTGGAACGCGTGGTCCCATATGGCTGTCAGCGTAGACGGCAGGACGACGCGTTTCAGGCCCGTATTGTCGATCAGCGCACTGTTGTTCAGCTCGGTCACGCCCTCCGGAATGACCAGTTCCGTCAGCCTCGGATTTGCGCCCACGGCGGCGTAGTCCAGCTGGGTAAAGCCGGGCGGAAGCGTCAATTCCCCAAGGCGTGTACAGTTGCAGATCGACTCATACCCCAGATACGCGATACGCGGCGGCAAGACCAGCCGCTCCATGTTCTCACAGCAGAAAAAAGCGTAGGACGGGACTCCGTCCACGGCGGTATACGCGGGATTGCCGGCGGCGACGCTAACGGCGTACAGGCGGCTTCCGCTGCCGGTATACAGCGCCTGTTCGCCCAGCTCACGCAAAGATGCCGGGAGTCTCAACGTTCTGACGCCCGGCGTATCCTGCAAGATATAACTGCCAAGACTTTCCAGCCCCTCCGGAAGGGAAAGCCCGGCCAGCGCATCGCACTGTGAGAAGGCCGAATCCCCGATCCTCTTTATGGAGGACGGCAACCGGACTTCCTCCAGGTTCTTAAAATACTGGAATGCGCCGTCCGGGATCTCTAAAACTCCGTCATCTATGACGAGCGAGGTGATCTGCTCCCGCCAATCCTGGCTGGTCCAGTAATCGAATCTGTCTTTAAAGTCGTGTATGAACAGCCTGTTTCCTGTTACGGTATAACTCTCGCTCATTATAACCGGTCGGCATCTCCTGATACATGCGCGTTCTTTTGCATGCTCCTCTTAAAAGCCTCCCAGTCCTCTGTGCCCGTATACCTAAGCCCGTTCAGGGAATCTTCCAGCGCCGTAAACGCATCGTCTGTCAGTTCCACGTTCGCGGCGTCCAGGTTCTCTATGATCCGCTCCCTGTTCTTGGAGCCGGGGATCGGCACCACGTTCGGATACTTGCGGAGTATCCAGGCCAGGGAGATCTGCGCCGGCGTCGCATTATTCTTTGCCGCGAAGTCCTTCAGCATCTCCACGATCGGCTGATTGCCCTCGATGTTTCTTCTGGAAAGCTGCGGCACCCAGTTTCGCACGTCGTCGTTTCTCTCAAACTGCGTCTGCGTCGTGATCTTTCCTGAGAGCAAGCCGCTCGCGATCGGGGAAAACGGCACAAAACCGATGTTGTGCTCCATGCAGAACGGGATGACCTCTGCCTCGCAGTCCCGCTCCACCATGGAGTAGATGTTCTGGATCGCTGCCAGCGGCGTCACCTGCTGCGCCCGTTCGATCACGTCTACGTCGACCTGGGACAGACCCCAGCCGCGGATCAGGCCGTCCTCCATGAGCCTGCCCATCGCCTCGGCGACCTTCTCGACCGGTATGCTGCTCACGCGGTGCAGATAATAGATATCCACATAGTCGGTCTGCAGACGATCCAGCGAACCTTCCAGATGCTTCCGGATCGTTTTATACACGCTGCCTGCGCCAAAGCCGTGAAGCATCAGCTTTGTCGCAATGACGGCGCTGCCGCGGACCGCTTTCAGGGCTTTTCCCACGATCAGCTCGTTGTGACCGATGCCAGCCAGATTGGGACTGTAGACCTCCGCCGTGTCAAAAAAGGTGCAGCCGTGATCATAGGCGTTTTTTATCGCTTCGATGCTGTATGCTTCCGGCGGGATCTTTCCGTATCCGTGAGAAAAGGCCATACAGCCCATCCCCACTTCAGAGACCGCGATATCTCTGAGCATTCTTGTTTTCATCCGCATCCTCCGTCAATGACGTCCGTTACTTTTCAAAGGCAGGTCTCCAGCCCGCAAACTGCGCAAGCTGCTCGTCGGTGCGGTGATAATAGCGCATGCCCCTGTCGAGCTTCGCGATCTCTGCCATCTCCTCTTCGGTAAGGGCAAAGTCCAGGATATCCAGATTGTCCCGGATATGATCGACGTTCTTGCTGCCCGGGATCACGGCAAAGCCCATCTGGGTGTGCCAGCGCAGGATCACCTGGGCCGGCGTCTTTCCGTATTTCTGCCCCAGCTTTGCAAAGACCGGCTCTTCGATCAGGGATCGGTCGCCGTGTCCCAGCGGATACCAGCTCATCAGCCGGATGCCGTATCTGTCCAGGGTCTTTCTGAGTTCCTGCTGCGTAAAGAAGGGATGCGCCTCCACCTGGATAAACTGCGGCGCGATCTCCCACCTGGTCTGAAGTTCTTCTATGTACTTGCCCTCAAAGTTGGAGATGCCGATGGCCTTGGCTTTGCCCTCTTTATACGCCCGTTCCAGCTGACGGTAGCCTGCCAGCCAGTTGCCTGCGGGCTGATGGATGTAGAGCAGGTCCACATAGTCCACGCCCAGGCGCTCCAGGGTCTGATCCACCGCGCTGTCGTTCTCATACTCGCTGGGCCAGAGCTTGGTGGAAAGGAAGACGTCCTCTCTCTTTACGCCGCTGTCCCGCATGCCGCGTCCCACCGCGCGCTCATTCACGTAGGCGTTCGCGGTATCGATCAGGGAATAGCCCATCTTAAGGGCCTCCCGCACGCTGTTCTCCGCCTCGGCCGGGGTAAGCATAAACGTGCCGATCCCGATCACCGGGCATTTCACTCCGTTATTTAAAACGATGTATTCCATGATGGTCTCCTTCCCGATCTTTCGTCTGATCACAGCAGCCCGTTTGCACCGAGCCACTTCTGTACCGCCGTCTTCGAATTTGCCGCCTCGCTGCCGGTAATGGGCAGGCCCTTCTTTACGTCTGCCCCGGGGCAGGTCTTTTTGATATCGCGTTCGCTGCCGCCCATGCCGCTGCCTTCGTTGGTGCACAGGGGAAGGATCGTCTTTCCCGTGAAGTCAAACGCTTCCAGGAAGGTAAACACGGCCATCGGCATCCTGCCCCAGTAGTTGGGATAGGCCAGGATGACGGTGTCATACGTCGCCACGGATTCCGGCAGGGAGACCAGCTCCGGTCTTGCCTTTTCGTGAAGGTCCTTCTTGGCCTCCTCGATGCAGGTCATGTAGACCGGCGAGTAAGGATCCTTCATCTCGATCTTAAAGCAGTCCGCTCCGGTAAGGTCCCTGATGATGTCGCAGACGATCTCCGTATTGCCCACCTTTACATAGCGCATCGCTCCCCCGAAGTAGTTTTCATCTGCTCTGGAAAAATATGCGATCAACGTCTTGTTCATTACTGCTTCCTCCTTGGTTATTATGGCTATAGTATACGGCCGTGCTATTGCGTTGTCCAATCGAATCGTGCTATACTCTATTTAATATTTAAATAGTGGAGGCGCACTTTGACCACAAAGCAGATCGACTACTGTATTGAACTGGCCCATACACGCAACTTCAGCCGGGCGGCCGACAACCTGTTCGTCAGCCAGCCCACGTTTTCCTATCAGATACGGCTTTTGGAGGAAGAGATCGGATTTGCGGTATTTGAAAGAAGCGGAAAGGGTGCCGCCCTGACCCCCGCCGGCGCGCAGTTTGTCGGTTTCCTGGCCGGCATGCGGCAGGACCTGAAGCGCGCGGTCGAACAGGGGCAGAATTTCAGCGCCAGATATACGGACAATATCACCGTCTGCATGATGGTCCGGCAGGCTCTTTATCTTTTGCCGGAGGCGATGCGGCTTTTTGCGGAACAGGAACCGGACGTGCAGATCACGCCGGCTTTTCAGTACGAGAACAGCATGGAAGCGTTCCTTGCCGGACATTCCGATATCGTATTTGCCCTGAAGGAGCAGACCAGACAGGTGCAGGGGATCGCGGTCCACGACCTCTTTGAAAGCAGGATCTACCTGATCGCCGAACGGGACGATCCTTTGGCCGAAAAGAATCTCATTACGGAAGAAGACCTTTACGGCCGCACGCTCATGGTGGGCGGCGGCTCGCCGTCTGCCCTGAGAACGGTGCAGCACCGCCTGATCAGCTCCGGAAAGATCGATTACTTCAACAGCGCCGATCACGACACCACGCTCACCAACGTCGCAGCAGGACGGGGCGTCTGCCTGGCTCCCGGCTTTTTAAACGACCACAGCGGACAGTTTGCCTGGATCCCGTTTGACTGCAGGGAAAGCTTCTCCTGCGTCCTGTGCACGCACAGGGAAGATCAGAGGGAAAGCCTGAAAACCTTTTTAGCCATCCTGAAAAAGCTCTACCGCGAGGCCGTAGCCTTCCCTCTGTAATATACGTACCGGTTCTGTCTTTCTCAGTACCAGTCGTGTTTTTCGCCGCGGTCCAGCGCGGCGATCGCCGCCATCTCTTCTTCCGTCAGTTCAAAGCCGAACAGGTCCAGGTTCTCTTTGATATGCTCCGGATCGGAAGAGCCGGGGATCACCACGATGCCCCGCTGCAGATCCCAGCGCAGGATCACCTGGGCAGAGGATACGCCGTGGGCTTTCGCGATGGCCTTGATCGTCTCATCGCCAAGGAGCTCGGCCGTATGGCCGCGGCCGCCCAGGGGGTACCAGCACTGGACCACGATTCCCTTTTCCTGGATATACGGGACGACGTCCTGCTCCTGATAATACGGATGGATCTCGTTCTGCACCAGGGCCGGCGTGATCGTGACCTGCGGAAGGAAGCTGTTCAGCTCCTCCACGTACCAGTTGGAAAGGCCCAAAGACCGGATCAGCCCCTGCTCCGCATATGCCTCCATGGCTTTGTAGGCTTTTACGTCGTCCGTTCCGGGATGATGGAGCAGCATCATGTCTATGTAGCCGATATCCAGTTTTTCAAGCGCCAAGTCGATGGCGGCCTCCGGATCGGAAAACTGGTCGGGATAGAGTTTCGTGATCACGAAGATCTCTTCCCGGGGAATGCCGTATTCTTCCATTGCCTGCCGCACGCCCTCGCCTACGGCCTCTTCGTTGTGATACATATAGGCCGTGTCGATGAGCCTGCCGCCGTTTTTCAGCAGCGCTTTCACCGAATTCACGCAGGTGTCACGATTGAGCGCGTAGGTGCCAAGCCCCATGATCGGCATCGTATAGCCGCTGTTTAAAAGGACCGTATGGTTCTCAAGATCAAACACGCCTGCAGCAGGATTTTGCAGCCTCTCCCGGTTCAGGGAAAAGACCACCGTCGGATCACCGTCGCCCAGCGCGCCGCGAAGCTCCTCCGCGGACAGGCCCTGTACTTTGCCCAGGCGGGTAAAACTCCAGGTGTTGGTATCGTAGTAGATCGTGATCTGATTTCCCTGATAGAGGATCACGTCACCGGGCTCTGTCGTGATGCTCTGATCGTTTGTGGGAAGGTCGGTCCCCAAAGGCCCCACTTTCTCAAATCCGCCGTAGTCATGCATGTCCACCGTGACGTCGCCGGCCTGCAGCAGGTCCACAAAGGCCTCTGCCGAAGAATTGCTCTCCGGTTTAATGACAAGTGTATTGTTTCCGATATGCGCGTAGATCATCGTTTCTCCGTTTTGGGTGTTTTCTGCCTCAGTCGATGGCTCAGAAGTTTCCTTTGAACTGACTTCTTCCGTATCCGGCTGACTGCCGTCCGTATTGTTCTCGTTTTCTGTTTCCTCTGTGGTCTGCAGCGTGCTCTCTTCTGCGGCAGATTCTCCGCTGGCTGTCTGCGGCGGCTCCGCTTTTTGACAGGCGGAAGCGCAGATCAAGAGCAGCACAAAGGTCAGAAAAATGGTTAGAATCCTGTTTCTGTTCATGGCCTGTACCCTGCCTTTTTTCAGATAGTCCGTTCCATCGTTTTTTCCTGATCCCGGATCAGGAAGTCCATGCGGTCCACTTTTCGCTGGCTCTCGTGCATCTCGTCGATCAGCCTGCAGCGCTGCATCTTCATTTGATGCAGCATCTCGTCGTAGCTTCCCGCCTCATAGAGGATGCCGATCCGTTCCACCGTTTCCACGCTGCAGCCGGCAGCGGACAGACCCTGTATCAGTTGTTCCTTACCGCTCATCTTTTGCAGGACCTTTTTTCATTCTGCCTTTCTTGCATACTGCCGGACGGTTTGTTTCCTTCCGGCAAGGCTATCATACCCATGCAAACAGCATCATACAAATGGTTATATTTTATTTCATGATATGACGTTTCGGCATTTCATAAAACGGCCGGACCGGCAGACCGGCCCGCATAACTATTCATAAAACAACGGCGGTCTCCGTCAGGGAAACCGCCGCATGCAGCTTGTGTGTTTGAGACGATCGTGCAAACAGGCATAGAAAGGCTCTGCGCAGCTGCAGTCATTCAAGATCCTCCACGTCCACGCAGCGGAAACCGTTCTCCAGCAGAAGCTGCGCCGTTACGCCCGGCGCGTTCACCAGTTTGCCGGAAAACGACCCGTCATACCGCTGATTCATCCCGCAGCTGGGGCTTCTGGACTGCAGCACGACAAGCTCCGGCCGCTCCCGCAGAGCGATCTCCAGACATTTCGCCGCACCGGCTCGAAACGCGTCGTCCACGATGCGTCCGTCTTTTGCCGTGACCACGCCGTTCCGGATCTCCGACGGAACTCTGGGTGTGGGAAGGCCGCCCATCTGCTCCGGACAGACCGTGATGACCTCGTGCTCTGCCATCAGCCTGATCACCTTTTCATTTCGGTTGTTTCCGCCGTTGTATTTGCAGTTTTCACCTGCCAGGCAGGCGCTTACCATGATCTTCATCTTCTTGCTCATCTGCCGTATTTCTCAAAGCACCGGCGCGCGTCTTCGCGAACCGTCCCGCTTCAGGCAATACGCTTCACCCCGTATAGGCATCTTCCGCAGTGTTCTTAAAGCTCTGCTTTGCCAGCCACTCCCGTTCTTCCTCATTTTCCGGGATATCGATCCGCTCGATCTTGAAGATGACCGGCCGTGTGCCGTCGTTGCAGCAGGCGATCATCACACGGTCGTCATTGGACCAGCCCTTCATGATGGCGCCGCCCTGCAGGGCTGTGTAAACGTAGCGGCTGACGGCGTCCCAGGCCTCGCCGCAGAATCTGCCGTTCATCAGGTGATAGAAATCATCCTGCTGCGGTGTGCGCTTCAAAACGAACTCGTCCCCCACGTTGAAAAACGGGCACGGCCCGGACTTCGGATCCGCCAGATACTGCTCCTGATAGTCGGTAAAACACTTCTTGTCCAGAACGGTTATCCTGCATTCGTGCTGCATTCCTGTCCCCCTGCTTTATATCAGTATTCCTTCCAGATGGTCGCACTCATGCTGGATGATCTGCGCCGTCCATCCTGTAAACTCCTGTGTATGACTCTTTAACTGTTCGTCCTGATAGCGGACCGTGATCTTCTGATACCGCGTCGTTTTACGGACGCCCGTCAGCGACAGGCAGCCCTCTTCCGTCTCAAAGGCTCCGGCTTTCTTTACGATCACCGGGTTGAGCATCACCATGTCAAACATCCCCAGGGACACGATGATGATCCGCTTATTAAAGCCGATCATGTTGGCAGCCATGCCGACACAGCCGTCGCGATGTGCCGCCAGGGTATCCCGCAGATCCTTTGCGACGGTCAGATCCGCCGCGGTTGCCGGATCCGATTTTCGGGAAAGAAAAACAGTATCGTGAACAATTGGTCTGATCATTGTATGTCCCCTTAGCGCACCCGGATCCCAGCCGGGCGGTGTATTTCAGGTCTCCTTTGTCACCTGACGTGCCTGCACGGGATCACCGACGAAAGGTGCCGTTTGTCCATCTGGCCGGATCCAGCCAGTAAGTCATATCCTCTGGATCGTCGATCACGGCGTTTCCGATCAGGGCTGCAGCCATCGCGGTGTACCGTTCCCGCTCGTCATAGGTCTCATAGCACGCGGCACGCTCCAGCGGCATGATGTCCATCCGCGGCCAGAGCGCTTTTGCCGCTTCCGCGAACACGAACAGCGCGCCGTCGTACAGGGGGATCGTATCCCGGTCGGGAGGCGCCGCCTCGCGGCGTTCCAAGATGCGGCTCAGCCTGTCGCGCAGTTCTGTCTTTTTCCTGATCGTGATCCCGATCCGCACGCCGGCCGGATCGGGCAGGACCAGTCTCTGCTCCCCGGGTTCCGGACCGTCACGCTCTGCCAGGATCTCCGCTCCCAAAAGGAAGAACGCGATCAGCTGCTTTTTCTCCCCGTTCGCATGCCGCAGGACCGCCGGGCAGGCTGCCGCGGCGCGGTCAAGCAGCTCCTGCTCCTCCGTAAAACACACTTTGCCCGAGATTCGGACCGTCGTCTGTGTGTCACGGTCGGCGCAGCAGAACTGAACATAGGGTTTTTTTGAAAGTTCGGCATACATGCGGCTGCTCTTGCGCGTCAGAAAGTATAACGCGCCGTCCTGTTCAAAGGCAAACCAGGCGGGCCGCACCTGCGGACGGCCGTCCAGGCCGACGGTTCCCGCAAACAGAGGCGCGGCGTTCTGCAAAACAGGGGCTGCCGCCCGGGCGTATTCTTTCTTTTCCAGCAACTCATCCCATGCACTTACGTGATCCATCTCTTACTCCTGCTCTGATTTCTCTTTTGATATCCGGAGCCACTCGTCCCTCGTCATCAGATTGACGTGGCCTTTTCGTATCTCGCCCATTTGGGGAACCGGCACGCTCTCCGTGGTCCACTGATGCGTAAAGCCCAGCTTTTCCTGCACGCGTTTCGACTTTGTATTGCCGTCGTAATAGGCGCACCACACTCGGATCAGCTTCAGGTCTTCAAAGGCATGGCGAAGCACCTCTTTTGCCGCCTCCGGCACCAGGCCGCGTCCCCAATAAGGCACGCCGATCCAGTAGCCGAGTTCCGCCTCGTTTGCTTCTTTTGCGAGATCGTTATGGTGCAGGCCTATGCTGCCGACGGGCAGGCCGGTCTCCTTCAGCACGATGGCATAGGTCTCCGGCACCATCAAAAATTCCCGGATCACCTGCCTGCTGTTTTCCACACTCGTATGCGCCGGCCATCCGGCAGCAGGGCCTACCAACGGATCCCTTGCGTATTGATAGCATGCCTCCGCGTCCGATTCTTCCCAGGGGCGAAGGATCAGTCTTTCGGTCTCCAGTGTCATTGGTTTCTCCTCCCGTGATCCTGATAAAGGCTCTTTCTTGCGATCGTTAATACTCTGCTTTGCCGTCGGTTCCGCACTATTTTTCCTTCCCGAAT
>CACZPX010000176.1 GCA_902783095.1 uncultured Lachnospiraceae bacterium | reverse complement strand
GGTGATGGGACTCGAACCCATACGACGTTGCCGCCAACAGATTTTGAGTCTGCCTCGTCTGCCAATTCCGACACACCGGCTTAACCTGAATAATAGTATCATAGCGGATCAAAATAATCAAGCAAAAAGGACTTTTGTCCCGCGAGTTTCGGGGAGGACCATCATGCAAAAAATACTCCTGATCGACGGCTACAGCATCATCAGCCGCGCCTATTACGGAAACTTAAAGCGGCTGCTCACCAATTCCGCGGGCACGCCCACCAACGGCCTTCTGGGTTTTATGAACATCCTGTACAAGTACCTGGATACCCTGCAGCCGGATTATCTGATGGTGGCGTTTGACCGGAAAGAGCCCACGTTCCGCCACAAACTCTTTGACGGCTACAAGGGCACGCGCAAACCCATGCCGGAGGACCTGCACGTGCAGGTGCCCATCTTAAAAGAACTCTTAAAAAAGAGCGGGATCTTCTGCATGGAGCTTGCGGGCTACGAAGCGGACGATCTGATCGGCACCGCCGCCGCGCAGGCCAACGAAAAGGGCATAGAGGCGGTGATCCTGTCGGGCGACCGCGATATGACCCAGCTGGTGAGTGAGGCGACGACGCTGTACATCCCCGTCACGAAGGGCGGCTACACGGAGACGGAGGTCTATACGCCGGAGGCCGTGATGGAGCAGTACGGGGTGCAGCCGCGGCAGATGATCGACGTAAAGGCCCTGCAGGGCGACAATTCCGACAACATCCCCGGCGTGCCCGGCATCGGTCCCAAGACGGCCCTGACCCTGGTGGCCAAATACGGCAGCCTGGAAGAGATCCTCTCTCACACCGCGGAGCTTACGCCGGCCGGCGTGCAGAAGAAGATCGCGGAGAACACGGAATCGGCAAAGCTTTCCCGCACGCTGGGCGAGATCTGCCGTACGGCGCCGTATACGCTGGACCTTGCGGCAGCCAAACTGAGCGATATCTACACGGCGGAAGCCTATCAGTATATGGGCGAGCTGGAGCTGAAGAGCCTGATGAAGCGCTTCGATCCGGCCTCCTTTGAATCGGCCGAGACGGTGCATACGGCGTCCGCCAAGCCGGTCCTGGTGCGCCTTGAGGGCGCGGACGAGACAGAAGTCGCAAAGCGCCTGGCGGGCTGTGCGGCCGTGGGACTGAACGTGCGCGTGACGGACGGTACGCCCGTTGCGACGCTCTGCGGCGACGGCGTAAACGTTATCGTTCCGGAAGGGATGACCGCGGACGCCCTGAGCGGGCTGATCACCCGGCTTCAGCAGGACGGCGCTGTCATCGTCACCTCCGATCTGCAGAGCATCCTCCGCAGCCTGGATCTGGCGCCCGGGAGCGGCTATTTTGACGCCTGCATCGCGGCCTATCTGATCAATCCGTCCGCCGGCAGCTATCAGTTTGAGGATATTGCCAGGGACTTTCTGGGCGAGGTGCTGCCAACTGCCAGGGAACTGGCGGCCAGGCCGGACGAACTGCTGGCGCTGGAGGGCTCCGTGATGCTTCGCGCTTACGACGCGCTGCAAAAGAGTCTGCGCGAAAAGGGGCTGTACGCCCTTTGGACGGACATAGAGCTTCCGCTCGCCTTCTCGCTGCGGCGTATGGAAAAGGCAGGCATCCGCTGCGATGCGGCGCTGCTTAAGCAGCAGGCGGACCAGCTGGACGCCACCGTTAAGCAGCTGGAAGGGGAGATCTACGAGCTGGCGGGAGAGTCCTTCAACATCAATTCGCCGCGGCAGCTGGGCGAGATCCTGTTTGACAAGATCGGCCTGCCGGGCGGCAAGAAGACCAAGACCGGCTATTCCACCTCCGCGGACGTGCTTGAAAAACTAAAGAGCGCGCACCCGCTGATCCCCAAGGTCCTGGAATACCGCCAGGTGTCCAAACTCTACAGCACCTACGCGGTGGGCCTGCAGGGCTGCATCGAGGCGGACGGCCGCATCCACGGGCATTTTAACCAGACCATCGCGGCCACCGGGCGCATCAGCAGCACGGAACCAAACCTGCAGAACATCCCGGTGCGCATGGAGCTTGGCCGCGCCATCCGCAAGGCCTTTGTGCCGGCGGACGGCTGCGTGTTTCTGGACGCGGACTATTCGCAGATCGAGCTGCGCGTGCTGGCGCATCTGTCGGAGGACGAGCGCCTGATCGCGGCCTATCAGAAAGACGCGGATATCCACCGCATCACGGCCTCGGAGGTCTTCCACGTCCCGCTGGAGGAGGTCACGCCGGAACAGCGGCGCAACGCCAAGGCGGTCAACTTCGGCATCGTCTACGGCATCAGCGCCTTTGGCCTGAGCGAAGACCTGTCCATATCCCGCAAGGAGGCCAACGACTACATCAGCCGCTATTTTGAGACCTACCCCAAGGTAAAGGCTTACCTGGACCGCCAGGTGCGCACCGCAAAGGAGCAGGGCTACGTGACCACGGCCTTCGGCCGCATCCGGCCCATTCCCGAGCTGAAGAGCGGCAATTTCAACCTGCGCTCCTTTGGCGAGCGCGTGGCCATGAACTCGCCCATACAGGGGACCTCGGCCGATATCATCAAACTGGCCATGATCCACGTGGACGAGGCGCTCGCGCAGGGCGGTTACCGCGCGCGCATCGTGCTGCAGATCCACGACGAACTGCTGCTGGAGGTGCCGCGGGAGGAACTGCCGGCCGTCTCGGCCCTGTTAAAGGAGAAGATGGAGCAGGTGGTGCACTTTTCCGTGCCGCTGCTCGTGGAAGAAAACACGGGCGACAGCTGGTTTGAGACCAAATAACGCCAACCTGTCATCCTGAGCGGAGCGTGTGGGCAGGCAAGACCACCAACCCTGTCATCCTGAGCGGAGCGTGCGAAGCACGCGCAGTCGAAGGATCTAAACAGAGCATAAATAAATAATCATTCGGAGGATCACAATCTTGAAACATACCGGCAAATATATCATCGGCATAACAGGCGGCGTGGGCACGGGAAAATCATTCGTGTCCGGCTACATCGGCGGGCGCTACAACGCGACGGTCATCTTCGCGGACGAGATCGCCAAGCTCAGCTACGAAAAGGACGGCGCGTGCTACGATAAGATCGTAGAGACGTTCGGCGAGGATATCCTGGACCGCAACAAGGACATCGACCGCCCTTATCTGGCGCGGCTCGTGTTTGCCGATCCGGAAAAG
>CACZPX010000175.1 GCA_902783095.1 uncultured Lachnospiraceae bacterium | reverse complement strand
TCTACCGGGCATAAGGTCTGCACCAGGCTCTATTCCGGTTACCGCCACGAGATCCACAACTACGACGCCATCAAGAAGGACGTGGAGGCAGGCATCATCGCCTTCTTTGACGGCTGCCTTGCCGGCTGACGGACGAAAAAGCGGAGGAAGAAGAGCTTCATGAAAAACATCATCGCAGTCAACGCCGGCCCGCGAAAGGGCTGGAACACGGATATGCTGATCAGCGCCGCGTCTAAAGGCGCGGAAGAAAACGGCGCGGCCGTACAGCGCTTCGACCTGTTCCGGCTGGAACGCTACACCGGCTGCATCTCGTGCTTCGGGTGCAAAAAAGAGAAGTTTAAAGGGCATTGCATCTGCCGTGACGGCCTTACGCCGGTGCTGGATGCGATCCGCAACGCGGACGGCCTGATCATCGGGTCTCCCAACTATCTGGGGGAGATGACGGCGTCCTTCCGCGCGCTGTACGAGCGGCTGATCTTTCAGTATCTGACCTACAATCTGGAAAAGCCGTGCTGCAACGAGCGGCCCATCCCGGTGCTGCTGATGATGACCAGCAACGCACCGGACACCTATTTTCAGGGGCTGATGCGGAATTATCAGCAGACGTTCAGCCGTTTTGTGGGGCCGACGGAGATCTTTGTAAGCAGCGATACGCTGCAGTTGAAGGATTACGGCGCCACGGACTGGCCCTGGACCCTGTTTGACGCGGAGAAGAAAAAGGAGCGCCGCGAAACGGTGTTCCCCGCGGAACTGCAGAAAGCGCGCGAGCTGGGCGCGGCACTGGTTCGCGGTCACTGACAAAGAGAGGCACGCCGCGCGGGACCGCTCACGGCGCAGCCGATCAGAAAAGCTAAAAAAGAAAGGGAGCTGTCACATCATACGATGCGGCAGCTCTCTGTTTATTGGGCGGCGCCGTGCAGTAGCACGCAGGATCCTGTGGCCGGTTTATGCACCTTGCGCAGCCGTTTACGCTTCGTTGAAGCAGGTCATCGCCCGGATCAGGTCCGCGTAGTCGGAAACGCCGGCGGTCTCAAAGGCGGAGTGCATGGCCAGCTGCGGCAGGCCGATGTCCACCGTGTTCATGGGCAGGACCGTGGTGAGGATGCTGCCCAGCGTGCCGCCGCCCGCAAGGTCGGAGCGGTTGGCAAAGCTCTGGGTCTGCACGCCGGCCTTTTTGCAGACGGCGCGGAAGAAGGCGCAGGCCCTGCCGTCGGTGGCGTATTTCTGCGAGGCGTTGAATTTGACGGTGATGCCCCTGTTGATGAGCGGCGTGTTGTCGGCGTCAAAGTATTCCGGATGGTTGGGATGGATGGCGTGCGCGTTGTCGGCGGAGACGAAGACGGTGTTGGCAAGCATCATCTGGAACGTCTCTTCGTCCTTTCCGATGGCCGTCAGGACCCGCCGCAGGATGTCGCGCAGCATGGTGGAACCGGCGCCCTGCTTGGTGCCGGAGCCCACTTCTTCGTTGTCAAACACACAGCAGACGCAGAGCTGCCGCACGTCCTTTGCGTCGGTCAGGCCGCGGATCAGCGCGGTCGCGCACTCCAGATCGTCCAGTCTGGGAGAGAGTAGCAGATCGCCGCGGGCGCCCGCCGTGCAGCCCTGCTCGCAGCAGAATAAAAACAGGTCTTTGGCCAGGACCTTGTCCGGGTCCGCGCCGGCGGCCTTGGCGGCCAGTTCGTGTACGGAGATCTCGTCCCGCCCAAGCGCGAACAGCGGCAGCGTGTCCACGTTTGCCTTAAGGGCGACGCCGTCGTTTACGGCGCGGTTCTGGTGGATCGCCACGTTGGGGATCACAAACAGGTTGTCCGGCAGGCGCACCAGGCGTTCTTCTATGCCGTCTTCCGTCTCCACAAAGACCCTGCCAGCGGCGGACAGCGGCCGGTCAAACCAGGTGGAGAAGATGGCGCCGCCGTATTTTTCCGTGTTGATGCGCACGTAGTTGTCATTGCGAAGCTCCGCGTGCTCCTTGATCTTAAAGGTGGGGGAGTCGCTGTGCGCGGCGGAGATCAGAAAACGGTCCGGTTCGCCTTCCGGCACGCGGAACGCCACCAGGCTGGAGCTGTTGCGGCGGACAAAGTAGTTTTTGCCGGGGGCTATCTTCCAGCGGCGGTTTTCAAAGAGCTCTTCAAAGCCGGCTTCTTGCAGTTGTCCGGCCAGGTTGTGCACCACGTGGTAGATGCTGGGGCTGTTATGAATGAACGAAAGCAGCTCGTTTGCGGCGGTTTTTTCATCGATACGGGACATGGC
>CACZPX010000174.1 GCA_902783095.1 uncultured Lachnospiraceae bacterium | reverse complement strand
CCGCCCTACGGCAACGCCAACGAGAAGGTGCGGAATGCCATCGACATGCCCATGATCATCTGGGACGTGGACTCCCTGGACTGGCAGAGCAAGGACCCGGACAAGATCTATGACGAGGTGATGAACCACGTTAAGCCCGGCTCCGTGATCCTGATGCACGACATCTACAACACCACTGCCGACGGCGTGGAAAAAGTGGTGCCCGCCCTGATCGACAAGGGCTACACCATCGTGACCGTGAGCGAACTGTACCAGATCTACGGCAAAACGCTGGAGCCGCACAAGGTCTACATGTCCGCCTGGTACGACGAGTGACAGCGGATCAGGTCCAAACCGGGCTTGCGTTCCGACATAAAAATACCCCCTGTACCGCACCATGGTACAGGGGGTATTTTTTACGCTTCAGATCCCGGCCAGCAGGGTCTTCATATCGTACAGGCCGGCGGGCTTGTCCTTCACAAAGTCCGCCGCTGCCAGCGCGCCTTCCGCAAACAGGGCGCGGCTGTGCGCCTCGTGCTTTAATGTGAGGGTCTGGTTGGGCGTGCCGATCAGCACCTCGTGCATGCCCACGATATTGCCCATGCGGATGGAGGCGATGCCGATCTCCTCTTTGGTGCGCTTTTCCATGCCGGCGCGGCCCTCGTGCAGGGTCGCCGCGGGCCGGACCTCCTGCAGCGCGTGCGCGATGGCGAGCGCCGTGCCGCTGGGGGCGTCTATCTTGCGGTCGTGATGCGCCTCCACGATCTCGATCTCCGCGTCCGGGAAGGCCGTGGCCGCCTTTTTGGCCAGTTCGATCAGCAGGGCGATGCCCATGGAGTAGTTGGCCGCAAAAAAGACCGGGATCTGCTTGGCGGCATCCAGGATCAGCTGCTTTTCCTCCGGCGTCTGCCCGGTGGTCGCGACCACCAGCGGCAGCCTGTGCTTCACGGCAAAGGCCGTGAGCGCCGCCGTCCCGGCGTGGTGGGAAAAGTCCACCACCACGTCCGTTTCCGCGCAGGCCTCCTGCGGGACCTCGTCAAATATCGTATAGCAGGGCACGTCCCGCAGTTCGCAGCCCGCCGGGTCCACGCCGGCCAGGATCTGCGCGCCGCGGCAGCCCTCTTTTGCCAGTTTCAACACTTCGGCGCCCATGTGGCCGCCGATGCCGGACAGCAGGATCTTCATGTTTTTCCTCCAGATCATATGATTGGGCCGGGATCCTTTTTGGCGCTGTGCCTGCTCAGGATGACAGGTGCGGCGCTCCGCTCGCTCAGGATGACGGCCGGGGTGTTTCGTCAGACGGCCAGGCCCTGTGCGCGCATCAGCGCGAACAGCTTCTCCTGATGCGCCGGCTCTATGGGTGTCAGCGGCAGACGCAGCACGTTCTCGCCGTAACCCAAGGCCGCCATGGCTGCCTTGACCGGGATCGGGTTCACTTCACAGAACAGCGCATGGATAAGCGGCAGCAGCTCGCACTGCAGCGCCGCGCTCTCCTTTACCTTTCCGGCAAAGAACAGGTCACACATCTGCTGCGTTTTTGCCGGCAGCACGTTGGACAGGACGGAGATCACGCCGCAGCCGCCCAGGGCCAGCAGCGGCACCACCTGGTCGTCGTTGCCGGAATAGACGGAAAGCCGGTCCCCTGTCAGCGCACGCGTTTCTGCGATGTGGGAAAAATCTCCGCCGGCCTCTTTGATCCCGGCGATGTTGGGATGGTCTGCCAGCGCCGCGTAGGTAGCCGGCGCGATATTCACGCCCGTACGGGACGGCACGTTGTACAGGATGAGCGGCTTTGTGACTGCGTCCGCGATGGTTGTAAAGGTTTTGATCAGGCCGCCCTGCGTGGCCTTGTTGTAATAGGGCGTGACGGTGAGCAGGGCGTCGTAGCCCATGGTGCAGGCCTCTTTGGAGAGCCAGACGGCGTGGGCGGTATCGTTGGAGCCGGTGCCCGCGACCATGGCCACGCGCCCCGCCGCGCGCTCCGCCGCGAAGCGCAGCACCTCGCAGTGCTCTGCATCGGTCAGCGTGGCACCCTCTCCGGTGGTGCCGGCGATCACCAGCGCGGAGATGCCCTCCGCGATCTGCCAGTCGATCAGCCTGCCAAAGGCCGCATAGTCAACACTTCCGTCCCCCTTCATGGGGGTGATCAGCGCGGTGGCCGCGCCGGTAAAAACAGGTTTCGGTACCATACTGTATGCTCCTGTTTTCCGCTCCGTGCCGCGTCTGCCGCGGTACGGTCCGCTGTATTTGTTCTGAGTATAGCGTTTTTCCGCCCCTGCCGCAAGGGCCATATCCCGTATTTCACCTTGCAAACGCGGCCGCCTTCCTCTATAATCCTCTTGTTTTTACGTTGCGGCCGCAGAACGTTTTCGCTGCCGCGAGAGTCCGGCAATTGCCTTTGCTGGGCGGCAATATGCTCCGCATCCATCATGCAAACGACACGATCCGAATTCTTTCAGGGACTCAAACACGGCCTGCCCATCGGTCTGGGCTACTTTGCGGTCTCCTTTTCTCTGGGCATCACGGCGCGCAACGTCGGCTTAAACGCGGTGCAGGGGCTGTTTTTGAGTCTCTTAAACAACGCCTCTGCCGGTGAATACGCGGGGCTGGAGGCCATCCGCACGCAGGCGCCGCTTGTAGAGCTGGTGCTGCTGATCCTCATCGCAAACGCGCGCTACTTTCTGATGAGCTGCGCCCTAAGCCAGCGGCTCTCGCCCACGCTTCCGTGGTACCACCGCATGCTCATCGGCTTTGACATCACCGACGAACTGTTCGGCATCGGCGTGACGCACCCCTATCCCACGCCGCCCTCCTACATGTACGGCGCCTTTCTGACCACCATTCCCATGTGGGCGGCCGGTACGGCGCTCGGCGTCGTGGCAGGCAACGTGCTGCCGGCCGTGGTCGTGACGGCGCTCAGCGCCGCCATCTACGGCATGTTCATCGCGGTGATCATCCCGCCGGCCCGTGAGGACAAGGCCCTGCTGGTGCTGATCCTCATCAGTTTCGGCGTCAGCTGGGGCGCCTCCCTGCTGCCGCTTTTGTCCGGGCTGTCCGAAAGCCTGCGCATCATCATCCTGACGCTGGTGATCTCCGCGGCCGCGGCGCTTTTACGCCCCGTCAAAGAAGAGGAGGTGCGCTAAATGAACACCTCCCCCTGGACTTACATTCTGGTCATGGCCGCCGTAAGCTACGCCATCCGCGTGCTCCCGGTGACGCTGATCCGCCGCCAGATCAAAAACCGTTTTGTGCGCTCGCTCTTCTACTACCTGCCCTACGTGACGCTTTCCGTGATGACGGTGCCCGCCATCTTCTCCATTGCGGAGGATCCCGCCTGCGGCGCCGTAGGGCTTGTCGCGGCCATCCTGACGGCCTGGTTTACCCGCAACCTCTTTTTGTCGGCCTGCGGCGCCTGTCTGGCCGTGCTGGCTGCGGCGCTGCTGCTGTGACCGTGCCGCGGCTTTATAACACCGTCAGCGGGCTGTAATCAAAGTCCGCGTCGATCCGCAGCAGAAACTCCGCGATCAGCTCGATGCAGGCTTCCAGATCGTTCCAGTTGCCCACCTCCACGCTGCTGTGCATATAGCGCAGCGGCACGGAGACCAGGGCCACCGGCACGCCCTCGCCCGTAAACAGGGCCGTGTCGCCGTCCGTGTGGGTGCGTCCGCCCGCGATCTCAAACTGCACGGGGATATT
>CACZPX010000173.1 GCA_902783095.1 uncultured Lachnospiraceae bacterium | reverse complement strand
CTCGGGATTCAGGGCCTCTCCCGCCGTGGTCATGTGCTTCACGGAGGAGAAATCGTAGGCCGACAGATCCTCCTTGATGAACATGCGAAGCATGGTGGGCGGCGCACAGAACGTGGTGATCTGGTATTTCTCAAACAGCGGCAGGATGTCCGCCGCGTGGAAGCGGTCAAAGTCATAGACGAACACGGCGCCTTCGCACATCCACTGGCCGTACAGCTTGCCCCACAGGGACTTGCCCCAGCCGGTATCGGAGATGGTAAAGTGCAGACCGTTCCGCTCGCAGTGATGCCAGTAGCGGGCCGTCAGGTAATGTCCCAGCGGATAGGTGTGCTTGTGCTCCACCATCTTGGGATTGCCGGTGGTGCCGGACGAGAAGAACATCAGCGCCGGCATGTCGCCGCAGGGCGTATCCTCCGAGCGCTCAAACTTGCTGGAAAAGAGCTTGTATTCCGCGTTGAAGGGACGCCAACCCTCCTTTTTGCCGTGCACCAGCAGGAAATTCTGCACCGTGGGGCACTGTTCCGCCGCCTTTTTGGCGATATCCGATACGTCGCCGTCCGCCGTGCAGATGATGGTGGAGACCTCCGCGCTCTGGAAGCGGTACACAAAGTCGTGCTCCTTTAACAGGTAGGTGGCCGGGATCGCGATTGCGCCGATCTTGTGCAGGGCCACCATCACGGGCCAGAATTCATAGTGGCGCTTCATCACCAGCATCACCTTGTCGCCCGCGCCGATGCCCAGGGACTTGAAGTAGTTCGCGCAGCGGTTGGACTCCTTTTTGATGTCCGTAAAGGTGTAGGGGCGCACGTTCTGCTCGTTGTCCAGGTGCACCATGGCCAGCTTTTCCGGGTACTTGTCCGCGATGGCGTCCACCACGTCAAAGCCGAAGTTGAAGGTCTCGGTATTCTGGAATTTCACGCTCTCCAGCACGCCGTTCTCGTCCTCCGCGGCGGTGACGAATTTTTCCACCAGCAGCGGCACTTCGTACTTTTCCTTCACGGGCACGTCCACGGACACGCTCTCGTGCTGCTCGTCGCCGGCGATGACCACGGCCACGAACACGCAGTCCTGCCCCTCCACGGCGATCATGCCGTGCGGCGTGGAGCTGTTGTAAAAGATGGAATCGCCCTCGTGCAGCAGTTCCTGGTTCTCGCCCACCTGCACCAGCAGGGCGCCGGACAGGACGATGTCAAATTCCTGGCCGCTGTGCTTGATCAGATGGATCGGTTCGGTCTGCTGCTTTTCGCTGTATTCGTAGCGGACCCAGTAGGGCTCGGCCAGCTTGCCGCGGAATTTGGGCGCCAGGTTCTCGATCATGATGCCCTCTTCCTTGGCCGTCTCGCGGCCCTGCCCCTTGCGCGTCACGTTGTAGCTGGTAAGCCTTGCGGAATGGCCTTCCAGAAGCTCCGTGATCTCGATGCCAAAGGCGATCGCGCATTTGTGGATAAAGGTGAAGGGCAGATCTTCCTCCGCCTTTTCGTAGCGCTTGTACTGATCCAGACTCACCTCAGTCTTTTTTGCCATCTCCGTCTTGGAAAAGCCCATGATCTCCCGCATCTCACGGATACGGAACGCGATCTCCTGCAGTCTTTCATCCAATGCCTGTGTACTCATTGTTCCTCCGTTTTTTCGACGGACCGTTTAATAGAAAAAGCCCGTCTCAAAATACATTGAGACGAGCTTTGCATATACAAAACCCGCGGTACCACTCAATTTGTGTGTTACACACCCCTCAGGCTCCAACAAGCCTTATGCCCTTACGCGGCAATCACGGGAAGCACTACTGGGCGAACTGTTCGCACTTCCGGCTCGGAGGTGATGGGTCCTGGGGACTCTCGTTACCGGGATTCCAGCATCCCCGGCTCTCTGTCAACTACCTTTCCCCGACCGTCCTCGTCACAGCCTTTAAAAAATATTCGATTAGTCAATAACTATACTCTGATATTTGAAACTGTCAAGCGTTACTTTATTGTCAAAGCAGACCGCGTTCTGCATTCCGGCCCTGCGGGCTCACTCCAGCCCCAGCCGCTTTACGGCGTCCTCCTTCATCTTATACTTGAGCACCTTGCCCGCCGCGTTGAGCGGGAAGGCGTCAGTAAAGACAAAGTAGCGCGGCACCTTGTGCTTGGCGATGTGCGCCTTGCCAAAGGCCGCAAGCTCCGCCGCGTCCGCCCTGGCGCCCTCGTGCAGTATCACGTAGGCGCAGGCCTCCTCGCCGTAGTTTTTGTCCGGCACGCCGATCACCTGCACGTCGCGGATCTTCGGGTTGGTCAGGTAAAACTCTTCGATCTCGCGCGGGTAGATGTTCTCGCCGCCGCGGATGATCATGTCCTTTAAGCGGCCCGTCACCTTATAATAGCCGTTTTCATCGCGCACGCAGATGTCGCCGGTGTGCAGCCAGCCGTCCGCATCGATGGTCTGGGCGGTGGCCTCCGGCATCTTGTAGTAGCCCTTCATGATGTTGTAGCCGCGCGCCACGAACTCGCCCTGCACGCCG
>CACZPX010000172.1 GCA_902783095.1 uncultured Lachnospiraceae bacterium | reverse complement strand
TTCCCGGCAGGCGGGCACGGCGCGCCGGCACTTGTTGTAATAGCGGCAGCCGCTCTCCGGCACCGCTTCCTGTCTGTCCAGGGGCGCCTCGTGCACCCTGCTGCGGCTTAAGACCGGGTCTGCCACCGGCACCGCAGCCAGAAGCGTCTGGGTATAGGGATGCTGCGGGCGAAGGAAGATGTCGTCCCGCGTGCCGAGCTCCACGATCTGCCCACGGTACATCACCGCCACGCGGTCCGAGATGTGCATCACCACGGACATGTCGTGGGAGATGAACAGGTAGGTGAGCCCGCGTTTTTTCTGCAGGTCCTCCAGCAGATTGATGATCTGGGACTGGTAGGACACGTCCAGCGCCGAGACCGGCTCGTCGCAGACGATGAACTCCGGCTCCACCGCCAGCGCCCGCGCGATGCCGATGCGCTGCTGCTGCCCGCCGGAAAACTCGCCCGGATAGCGTTCCGCGTCGTTTTCCGTAAGGCCCACGTCCTGCAGCAGTTTTTTGGCAAGCTCGTCGCGTTCCTGTCTGGTAAGGGAAGACCGGCCGCCGGCCAGGCCCTCCGTGATCACGTGTTTGACCCGCATGGACGGGTCCAGAAAGCCCGCCGGGTTCTGAAAGATCATCTGCAGCCTGCGGCGCGTCTCGTTCATCTTCATGTCCGTGATATCCCGGCCGCGGTAGTAGATCCGGCCGGAATCCGGCTCGATCAGCTGCAGCACCGTGCGTCCGAGCGTGGTCTTGCCGCTGCCTGACTCGCCCACGAGTCCCAGCGTCTCGCCGCTGTAGATGGTGAGATCCACGTGGTCCACCGCGTGTGTGACGCTCTTTTCCCGCCGTCCCGTGCGGGTGACGAACGTCTTGTTCAGGTCCTCCAGCCGGAGCAGTTCTTCCCTATCCATGGACGGTCTCCTTTCCGGCGGTCTCATGCTGCGCCGCGGCGGTATCCAGCAGGTGACAGCGCACCGTATGGCCCTCGCCCACGGTGTGCACGCCGGGCACCTCCGTCCGGCAGCGTTCCATGCAGTACGCGCAGCGCGGATGGAACACGCAGCCCGTTGGATGCTGCATCGGGTCGATCGGCGTTCCCGGAATGGGCAAAAGCGGCTCGATCCGCATGGGATCCGCCTTGGGGATCGCCGCGATCAGGCTCCTGGTATAGGGGTGGGAGGCCTCGTAAAAGACCGCGTCCACCGAGCCCTCCTCCATCACGTAGCCGCCGTACATCACGCACACGCGGTCGCAGATCTCGGAGACGATGCCGAAATTGTGCGTGATCAGCACCATGGCCATACCGCGCTCGCTGCGCAGTTCCTTTAGCAGCTGCAAAATCTGGTCCTGCACCGTCACGTCCAGGGCCGTGGTCGCCTCGTCCGCGATCAGCAGCCTGGGCCCGCACAACAGCGCCATCGCGATCATCACGCGCTGCTGCATGCCGCCGGACAGTTCAAAGCTGTAGCGCTTCATCAGTTTTTCCGGCTCCGGCAGCCCCACGCGCGCCAGCATCTCCACCGACTGCTTCACCGCCTGCGCGCGGTCGATGCTGCGGTGCGCCCGCAGCGTCTCCACCATCTGCGCGCCTATGGAATAGACCGGATCCAGACACTGCATGGGGTCCTGGAAGATCATGCCGATCTCGCTGCCCCGCAGGCTCTGCAGATCCCGGTCCGAATACCGCAAAATATCCCGGCCCTCGTAGACGACGCTGCCGCTCGTCACGCGGCCCACCTTCTTTAAGAGCCGCATCATGGCGTAGGCCGCGGTGCTCTTGCCGCTGCCGGACTCGCCCACGATGCCCAGCACTTCGCCGCGGCACACGGTAAAATCCGCATGCGACACGGCCAGCACCGTTCCGTTTTTGCCGGGGAACTGCACAGACAGGTCCCGCACTTCCATCAGGATCTCCGAAACGCCCATCTATACCTCCTCCTTTGCCGCGCCGTCCCCGTGGCGCATCAGCGCGCGCCGTCTTCTCCTGTGCCAGCGCTTTACGCCGGCGCGGTCTCTGCCCTGTCCGGCGCGCAGCGCGTCGCGCAGGCCGTTGCCGATCAGGTTGAAGCTCAGCACGCAGATCATCACCGCGATGCACGGCGTTAAGATCACGTGCGGCGAGGTGGTGAGCGTCAGATACCCCTGCGCCACCATCTGCCCCCACTCCGGGAGCGGCGGGTTGATGCCCAGGCCGATATACCCCATGATGGTGCAGGCCAGCATCGCCTCAGCGGCCGTGTTGGAAACGTGGATCAGCACCGGTGCCGCCACGTTGGGCAGCACGTGCTTTGCCACCATCGCCGGGCGCTTAACGCCCAGCGCCCGCGCGGCCTCCGCATATTCCGACTGCATCACGTCCCGCACCAGCGGCGGTACCAGCGAAAGCGCCACCGCATATTTAAAGTAGCCTTTTCCAAAGCCGAACAGAAACTCGATCACGATGGAGAGCAGCAGCATGGGAATGGCTGCCAGCGCATCCGTAACGCGCATGATGATCAGGTCCGCCGTGCCGCCGCAGACGCCGGCAAACACGCCGATGGCCAGGCCCAGGATCAGCGCCAGCCCCACCGCGGAAAAGGTGATGGCAAGCGTCT
>CACZPX010000171.1 GCA_902783095.1 uncultured Lachnospiraceae bacterium | reverse complement strand
GCCGATGTAGACGCCGTCCGGGATCTTCTCGTCGTCCGCGTAGCCGGCAAAGGCCGGCGCAGGACGGGTAAAGTCCACCGCGGGCGGCTCCTCTCCTCCGGAGAGCAGGACGATGAGCAGCACCGCCAGCAGGATCACGCCCGCCGCGGCACCGCCGATGATCAGTTTTCCTTTTCGGTTCAGGTTTCTCACTTACAGACTCAGTCTCTCTATACTGTTTTGTCTCACGCGTCCCCGCAGGGCCGGCAGGGCATCAAGCTGCGGCAGCAGTTCCTTTGCCGCCTCCGAAGCCGCCGACAGCACCTCGCTGTCCGTGAACACGTCGCCTATGCGGAAGCTTAAGATGCCGCTCTGGCGGATGCCGAACACGTCGCCCGGGCCGCGCATCTTCAGGTCCGCCGCCGCAATCGCAAAGCCGTCGTTGGAACCGCTTAAGATGTTCAGCCGCTCCTGCTTTTCCGGATCGCCGGAGGCGTTCACAAAGATGCAGTAGCTCTGTGCGCCGCCGCGTCCCACGCGCCCCCGCAGCTGGTGCAGCTGCGCCAGGCCGAAGCTCTCTGCGTTCTCGATCATCATCACCGTGGCGTTGGGGACGTCCACGCCCACCTCCACCACCGTGGTGCTCACCAGCACGTCGACGGCGCCGGCGGCAAACCGTTCCATGATATCGTTCTTCTGCGCCGGACGCATGCGTCCGTGCAGGTACTCCACCGTGACGCCGGGC
Source organism: uncultured Lachnospiraceae bacterium (assembly GCA_902783095.1). Taxonomy (GTDB): domain Bacteria; phylum Bacillota; class Clostridia; order Lachnospirales; family Lachnospiraceae; genus UBA3774. Next base: position 8,260 of record CACZPX010000171.1, on the reverse strand, counting down.
GGCAGGGCCTGCCGCAGGGTCTCACAGGTATCCACTACGTTTTCGCCGGCCGTCTCCGACTCCTCGTCCGCCTCCACCTTGGGGCAGATGACGTAGGCCTGATGCCCCTCGCGCACCTGCTTCTGGATAAAGGCGTAGGCCTTTGGCCGGTAGGCGGGTCCCACCACCGCGTTTTTGATGGGGATGCGGTTTTTGGGAAGCTCGTCCAGCACGGAGATGTCCAGATCGCCGTACAGGATGATCGCCATGGTCCGCGGGATGGGCGTGGCGCTCATCACCAGGATGTGCGGGTCCCGGCCCTTGCCGGACAGGTTCTCCCGCTGGCGCACGCCGAAGCGGTGCTGTTCGTCCGTGATCACCAGGGCCAGCTCATCGTAGACGATCTTTTCCTGGATCAGCGCGTGCGTGCCGATGACGATATCCGCCTCGTGCGCCGCGATGCGCGCATACGCCTTCTTTTTGTCGGCCGCCTTCATGGAGCCCGTCACGAGCTCCACGCGGTACGGCAGGCCGGCCCGTTCAAACAGGGCCACCGCCCCGTCGTAATGCTGCTTTGCAAGGACCTCCGTGGGGGCCATCAGCGCGCCCTGCAGGCCGTTGTCGGCCGCCCGCGCCAGTGCCAGCAGCGCCAGGATGGTCTTGCCGCTGCCCACGTCCCCCTGCACCAGCCGGTTCATCAGCCGGTCGGAGGTCAGATCCCGCATGACGTCCGCGTATACGCGCCGCTGCGCGCCCGTCAGCTCGTACGGGAGCGAGGCGAGCAGCCGGTCCATGCCGCCGTGCGCGGAAAAATCAAAGTGGTTCCTGGTCTTTTCCTTTTCCCGTTCCAGGCTGCGCACCGACAGGATGAACAGCAGGAACTCGTCAAAGACCATACGCCGTCTGGCTTCGATCACGCGCTCCGCGGTGACCGGAAAGTGCATCCCGTGCAGGGCCGACCGCCGGTCCGTCAGGCCGTTGGCCGCCACGATATGCGCGGGCAGGTATTCCTCCAGCTCGCCCAGGTCTTCAAAGGCCGCGGCGATGGCCTTGCGGATCCGCCCCGAGGTCACGGAGCCGACCGCGGCGTACACCGGCTGCAGTCCGCTCTGCAGGGCCGTGTACTCCTGTTCGGAATAGATGGCCGCCTGCTCCATGGTGAGACCGTAGCGGTTTCGCACCAGCCGTCCGCGGAAGATATAGGCCTCCCCCTTCTTCAGCTTCTGCTTTAGGTAGGGCATCCGAAACCAGGTCAGGTTAAAGTCCGTGGTCCCGTCCGTCGCCCGCACGGAAAGCACCGGCAGCCTGCGGGTCCCCGCAAGCTTCGGAGCGGTCAGAAGCCGCGCTTCCACCGCCTGCAGCACGCCGGTCTTCTCCGGGTCCAACGGGGCCGGCGCATCGAAAAAATCATAACGAAGGGGCAGATGCATCAGCAGGTCCCCGACGCGCTCTACCCCGATCTTCTGAAAGGCCGCGGCGGAGACCTCCCCCACGCCCTTCACAGCCTGTATGGGATCAAACTCCGTTAAGGCCATTATTCCACGGAGATGATGTAATAGTAAATCGGCTGGCCGCCGTTCTGGACCTCCACGTCGCAGTTCGGATAGTCGCTCTCCACCTGGCGTCCCAGACGTTCCGCCTCCTCCGCGGAGACGGCGTCGCCGTAGTAGATGCTGATGGCGCCGGCTTCGTCGCTCACCAGGGCGTTCACGGTCTCGCGCGCCACGTCGTACGTGCTCTTGCCCACCGCCAGAAGCGCCGAATGGTCGCCGATGGAGATGATGTCGTTCTTCTCGATGGTCTTGCCGTCAATCTCCGTATCGCGGATCGCGTAGGTGATCTGTCCGGTGCGGACGCCCTCGATGCCGGCCTTCATGTTCTCGGTATTCTCCGCCTCGGGCAGCGTCAGATCAAAGTAGATCAGCGCGGAAATGCCCTGCGGGATGGTCTTGGTGGGCAGCACGATCACCTTCTTGTCGGAGACCATGTACTGCGCCAGTTCCGCGGCCATGATGATGTTCTTGTTGTTGGGCAGGATGTAGACGGTCTCGGCGTTGATCTTCTCGATCTCGCTCACGAAGGCCTCCGCGCTGGGGTTCATGGTCTGTCCGCCCTCGATCACGCCGTCCGCGCCGAGCGCCTTAAAGATCTCCGTCAGGCCGCTGCCGGTGGTGACCGTCACAAAGCCGTAGGCCTTCTTCTCCGCAGCGGGGGCAGGCGCCTCCCTGTGGACGGGGGCCGCGGCAGGCTGCTCCGGTACGGGAGAGGGTGCGGGCTCCGTCTTCTCCTCTTTCTGCGCGGACTTTTTCAAGCCCTCTTCCAGCGCCGCGATCTTGATCTTGCTTAACGTGCCGTATTCAATGCCGCGCTGCAGCGCCAGACCGGGATCGTTGGTGTTGACGCGCGCCTTTACCGTATCGTTTAAGGACAGGACCATCACGCTCTCGCCGATGCCGGCCAGATAGGTCTTTAAGTCCACCTCGTCCTCTTCCGTAAGGCCTGCGCCTTTGATGGTAAATTCCACGCTGTAGGCCGTGCGTTCCGCGCTTACGGCCTTCGGGCCGTGCGCCGCCGTTTTGGCCTTCTCCGCCGCCTTTTCCGCCTCCAGGTCGAAGGTCTTTTCGCCGGTCATCACGGCGTACATGCCCTTCATAAAGACCATCAGGCCCTGGCCGCCGGAGTCCACCACGCCCGCCTCTTTCAGCACGGGCAGCAGTTCCGGGGTATGCTCCAGCACCTCGTCGCCGCAGACGATCAGCTGCTGCACGGTCTCCGCCAGATCCAGCTGACGGTCTTCCGCGCCGGCCTGTTCGGCCAGTTCGGCCGCCTTTTCGGAGATGCCGCGCGCCACCGTCAGAATGGTGCCCTCCTTGGGCTTCATCACGGCCTTGTAGGCCGTCTCGGTCGCCGCCGCGAGCGCCTTTACCAGCACTTCGCCGTTTAAGACCTCGGCGTCTTTCAAGACCTTGGTAAAGCCGCGGCACAGCTGCGACATGATCACGCCGGAGTTGCCGCGCGCGCCGCGCAGGGAACCGGAGGATACCGCCTTGCCCAGGGACTGCAGCGTCACGTCCTTCAGGTTCTTCACCTCGTTCACCGCCGATACCAGCGTCAGCGTCATGTTGGTGCCGGTATCGCCGTCCGGGACCGGGAACACGTTCAGTTCGTTGATCCAGTCCTTGTTTGCCTCAAGCTCCTGCACGCCGGCACAGAACATGCCGGCAAGGAGCTTCGCGTCCAACTCGAATATAGCCACTTTCTCTTCTTCTCCCTTCCGCGGTCAGTCCGTTGCGCGCACGCCCTCAACGTATACGTTGATGCGTTCGATCTCCGCGCCGGTAAACTCCTCCACCTTGTACTTGACAGTCTCGATCAGAGTCTCCGTAACGGCGGCGATGCTCACGCCCAAAGAGACGATCACGTGGAAATCCATGGATATCTTATTGTCTTCAATGGTCACGTTGATGCCATTGGCAAGATGCTCTCTCTTGAGCAGTTTGGAGAGGCCGTCCTTCATGCTGACCGAGGACATGCCCACGATGCCGTAGCACTCCATGGCGACGGTGCCCGCATAGGTCGCGATCACGTCGCTGTCAACGATGACGTCTCCCTGCTCCGTAGAAATCCGATATTTCATGTCTACCTCCTGTCTGTTGGTATGTACACATAATCGGAAATATTATATATGCTTTTCCCGCTGTTGTCACTCACTTTTTATCCGCCCTTCGCAGGGCAGCGATCCGCGCAGGCGGATCAGCGTCCCGCGCGTCTCGCCCGTTTCAGAAAAGCGGCCAGAAAAACGCCGAACAGCACCGCCGCGAAAACGATGCCCGCAGGCAGCGCGACGGCGCGGCTTATGCGGAAGCCCTCGTCCGCCACCAATATATAGGTAAGGCTCACGGCCGACATAAAGGCCGCCGGGCAGGCCGAAATAAACGGCGAAAACCGCCCCTTTCCGTGCTTCATCAGATAGGCCGTGGTGACCCACAGCGAGATCATCGCAAGCGTCTGGTTGCTCCAGGAAAAATACCGCCACAGTATCTGGAACCCGTTTGCGTTCTGCATGGCAAACCAGGTGAGCAGCGCACCCACGCCCAGCAGCGGGATGGTGATGATCAGGCGGTTTTTTATCTTCTTCTGCTCCAGATGGAAGGTCTCCGCAAGGATCAGGCGGGCGCTGCGGAAGGCCGTATCGCCCGAGGTGATGGGGCAGACCACCACGCCGGCCACTGCCAGCACGCTGCCTGCCGTGCCCAGCACGCCCTGCGAGATCTCGTAGACCACATTGGAGGCGCCGCCCTCCAGCGCCTTTCCCAGAAGGTCGGTCGCGCCGTAAAAGGCCACGCCGGCCGCGGCCCACACCAGGGCGATCACAGCCTCGGCGATCATGCTGCCGTAAAAGATCTTCCGTCCCTCTTTTTCGGTTTTGATGCACTTGGCGATCATGGGGGACTGCGTGGCGTGGAAGCCGGAAATGGCGCCGCAGGCCACGGTGATGAACATGTAGGGCCACACGGGCGTACCGTCCGGATGCAGGTTTTTAAAGCTGATCTCCGGAATGGTATAGGTGCCGCCGGAAAACAGGATGCCGCCCAGCACGCCCACTGCCATGGCGATCAGCAGTACGCCGAACACGGGATAAAAGCGGCCGATCACCTTGTCGATGGGAAGCAGCGTCGCCGCCAGATAGTACAAAAGAATCACCACAGTCCCGAAGGTGCCGTTCATCCAGTCCGGGGTCAGCCGCTCCAGAAGCCCTGCGGGGCTGGTAACGAACACCACGCCGCACAGGATCAGCAGCACCACGGAAAACACGCGCATGATCCACTTTGCCGCCTTCCCCAGGTAGGTGCCGGAAAGCTCCGCGACGGAGGCGCCCTCATGGCGCTCGCTGATCATGCCGGACATATAGTCGTGCACGCCGCCGCCTAAGATGGAGCCGAACACGATCCACAAAAAGACGACCGGCCCGAACATGGCGCCCATGAGCGCGCCGAAGATGGGGCCCGTGCCCGCGATATTCAACAGCTGCACCAGGAAGGCCTTCCAGGTCTTCATGGGGACAAAGTCCACGCCGTCGTTAACCGTGACGGCGGGTGTTGTCCGATCATCCGGACCGAAGGCCCGCTCCGCCACACGGCTGTACAACAAATAGCCGGTCAGAAGGACCGCAAAAGAAAGCAACAAGGAGATCATCGTGCCACCTCACAAACAGTTTTTAAAACCGCCCCCATTGTATCACCGGCATCAAAAAAGGCAACCGTGTGCGCGGCTGCCCGGTCTCTTCCCGTTCCGAAACGCTTTTACTGTGCCTTTTTGTGTCCCTCCGCCGCGTGCAGCGCCGCAAGCTCCGCAAAGAAATCCTCCAGGCCCTCCGCCTTGACGGCGGGCACAAAGACGACCGCGTACTTTTCCTGTACGGGCCAACCCTCCGTTTGCTCCTGCCCCATATGGTGATAAAAAGCGTACCAGGGGATCTTGTACTCCATCGCCTGCCCGTAGTATTCGATCTGCACCAGATCGACGTCGGAAAAATCCGCCGCCTCCGCCCCCTGCCAGCACACCGGGCAGTGCAGACCGCCGTAAAAATATCCCTGCTGCAGCAGTTCTTCGGCCTCCTGTCTGCTGATCAGCTCGTACTCTCCCAGATAGGTCACATACTCCAGGGAAACACTGATCCGGCTCAGATGAAACAGGCCGTCATCCGCCTTCCTCATATCAAAGAACAGTCTCTGATCGATGCCCCCGCTTACCGTTTCCAGCACGGCCAGACTCTGCGGACTGCCGCCCGGCAGGCCCGCCCAGGTAAAGTCGATCATCACGCGATCCTCTTTACTGATATCCAAAACCCTGCAGTGCTCTTTGGAAAACCGCGTGCCCAGCAGTTCGTTGACAAACGCGACAGCCGGCAGGCAGGCCTCCGCCAGCGCGTCCCGGTCCGCCGCGGCGACGGCGGGGCACTCCGTGCTCTCCGCCTGTGCATACAGAGCCTCAAGCCCTTTCAGATCACAATAAGTCACGCCGTACTCCGACCAGGCCGTCAGGGTCAGAACCGCCTCATCCCGGGTAAGCTCCAGCCGCAGCACGCCCAGGTCCCGGTAGTCCGGCGGCGACTGCGGATCATAATAATCCCCCGGAACGTCCGCGCCGGATGCCGTTATCCGGTTCAGATCATAGTCAAGCGGGATCCCCAGGCGTTCCTCAGCACGGTCTGCCAGCATGTCCGCCCAGCCGCACAGCAGTGCATAGATGTCGTTAAAAGAGGCTGCCCGCACCGACCGGTATACTGCCATCTTTTTCACCTGCGTATTGTCTTTCACCGGGGAGACTGTGGGCGTTTCCCCTTCCGGAAAGCATTTTATGGCATAGTCCGTGGTGGACAGATTGACCGTTCCGCCCAGAAGGCCCTCCTGCGCAAGTCCGGCGGCGGGGATCGGCTCCGTCCCGTCAAAGACCGCTTCGTACGCCCAGGCCGCCTCCTGCTCTTCCCTGTCGCTCGTAAGGATCAGCAGTATGGCAAACGCCGCGCAGAATACCGCCAGCAGGATCATATGCAGGCGCAGTTTCCGCCTGTGTTCCGCCCGGAAATCCTCCCCGGCTGTGTCCGCCTGCGCGAGCAGTTCCTCATCCAGCAGGCCGATGGCATCCGACAGTTTTTCCGCCTTCATAAGTCATAACCCTCCTGTTCCAGACAGTGTTTCAGTTTTTTACGGGCACGGTGCAGTATTACACGGATCCGCCGCTCGCTCATGCCGGTCTTTTCCGCCAGCGCGGAATACTCCGCCGCATAGAAGTACCGTCCGATGAACAGCATCCGGACCGCCGGTTTCTGCGTGCGCAGCCAGGCGCCGATCTTTTTGGCCAGTTCTTCCGCATCTGCCTGTTCCCCTACGCTTCCGGCCGCGGCCACCTCCGCCAGCTCGTCCAGCGAGGCGGTATAAGCCGCGCTGCCTCGCTTTACGCTCTGCTCCTTTCGCAGCAAGTCGATGGCGCCCTGTCTGGTAATCTTCGCCAAAAAAGCCTTCAGATTATCAGGCCGGTACGGCGGGATGGCTTTCCAGGCCTTCAGCCAGGTATCGTTCACCGTCTCCAGGCAGTCCTCCCGGTTGGGCAGCAAGCCGCGTGCCACCTTCATCAGATAGCCTTCATATTTGTCTTTTGCACACCGAAGCGCGTCCTCGTCGCGTGCAAAAAAGAGTTCTATGATCTGCCGGTCTTCCATGGGGTCCTCTGTCGCCTCGCTCCGTTTCTGTCTCTCTGCTGTATATACCGTAAAAAAGCGGCCGATGTTTCATACCGTCCGCTTTTCGTTTCATGACTTCACATCGTTCCCTCAAATATCGATGTTCTCGTAATGCTGATCGTTCGTCCTCATTCCATTATATAGGCATAGTTTTCCGGAAGAAAAATCTCCCCCGATATGACCGCTTCCGCCGCATAATTGTTGTCATACAACAGATTCTGATCAGAAACCTTCTGCCTGTCATATCCGTAACTTGTGAATGGAAGAATCTCATTTTCCGGCGAGATCAAAAAAAGTCCATTCCTGCATCTGGCAAGCAGATACTCCGTCTGCGCATGTTCTTTCAGAAGCCTTGTCGTTTTTTCATAATACTCTGTCTTCCCCAAATAGCATTCTCTTTCCGAGAGCCCCGTCCAATAACCGATAATAAATCCGTTATTGATAACCAGATGGCAGGGTTTCTTCCAGTCGATTTGATGCGTCTCAAGATTCACAGGATATATAGGCTTTATGATCACCGCACCGGCACCGATACCATAGTATTCCCGCATCACGGCTCGATCCCCGATCGACCACACGACAGTCTCCGGCTCATCTGACTTTGCTGCATCCAAGGGGACAGCACCATCAATTACAAAATGCCTGTCATACCCGCCGCTGCCCTCGCAGGCTGTTCCAAAAACAAGGCATATTGATAGAAACAGGCTAGTGAACAAACATTTGTTTTTATTCATATAGCAATCTGACCGTCCCATCCCAATACCATGTTTTTCCATTGTAGGAGAAAGTAAACGCATAGAATGTATATCCTGTCCATTCGAATTGTCCTGTCCCGGGGTTCATCATTCGAATCGCCATCGTATCATCGATTGTCATATATCCATTCAAAGCTGTCATATGACCGGAACCCGAACTATGCGCATCCATCAATGCTGGATCATTATTGCCGATGATTGTTTTTATCTCATTCTGTATCATTGCTCTTCCATATTTTGTCGGAATATAAGGGCTTGTGAGGTAATGGCTCAGTATATTTTT
>CACZPX010000170.1 GCA_902783095.1 uncultured Lachnospiraceae bacterium | reverse complement strand
GGGCGCATCGCCGTGGGCCTAAAGCAGGCCGGCGTGGCCAATCCGCTGATGCTTTTGGACGAGGTGGACAAGGTGAGCTCCGACTACAAGGGCGACACCTCCTCGGCGCTTCTGGAAGTGCTGGATTCCGAACAGAACATGCATTTCCAGGACCACTACGTGGAACTGCCCATCGACCTGTCGCACGTGCTGTTCATCGCCACGGCCAACACCACGGAGACCATCCCGCGGCCGCTGCTGGACCGCATGGAGCTCATAGAGCTCTCCAGCTATACCGAAAACGAGAAGCTGCACATCGCAAAGGACTTTCTGGTGGCCAAGCAGCTCAAAAAGAACGGCCTGAACGGGGAGATGCTGCAGTTTTCCGACGGGGCCTTAAAGAAGATCATCCACAACTATACCCGCGAGGCCGGCGTGCGCAATCTGGAGCGCCGCATCGGGGACATCTGCCGCAAGTCCGCGCGGGATATCCTGGAGCACGGCCATGCGCGCGTGCGCGTGACCGAAAAGAACGTGGAGAAGTACCTGGGACGGGAGATTTTCACGTTCAACGACGAGACGTTTGAGCCGCAGGTGGGCGTGGTGCGCGGCCTGGCCTGGACCAGCGTGGGCGGCGACACCCTGCAGATCGAGGTGAACGTGATGCCCGGCACCGGCAAGCTGCAGCTGACCGGCAAACTGGGCGACGTAATGCAGGAGTCCGCGCGCGCGGGGATCACCTACATCCGCTCCGTGGGCGAGACCTACGGCATCGCGGCGGATTATTTTGACACGCACGACCTGCACCTGCACATCCCGGAGGGCGCGGTCCCCAAGGACGGCCCCTCGGCCGGCATCACCATGGCCACGGCGGTCCTTTCCGCGGTGACCGGACGCCGGGTGGACGGCAGGGTCGCCATGACGGGCGAGATCACCCTGCGCGGCCGCGTGCTGCCGGTGGGCGGCCTGAAGGAAAAACTGCTGGCAGCCAAGATGGCCGGCATGAAGAAGGTGCTGGTCCCCGCCAAGAACCGTGCGGAGATCGAGACGCTCTCCAAAGAGATCACCGGCGGCATGGAGCTGCGCTTCGCCTCCTGCATGGAAGAGGTGATCGCCGAGAGCTTTGTGGAACAGCCGGAAGCAAAGACGGCCAAAAAGCGCAAGAAGGCCGCGCCCAAGGCCGGTGATGCGGATGGGCAAGGAGCCGGAAGATGATCATCAAGACAGCCGAACTGGAGACCGTGTGCGGCATCACCAGCACGTTCCCGGTCAACACCGCCCCGGAGTTTGCCTTTGCGGGCAAGTCCAACGTGGGCAAGTCCTCGCTGATCAACGCGCTCTTAAACCGCAAGTCGCTGGCGCGGACCTCGTCTACGCCGGGCAAAACGCAGACCGTGAACTTTTATAAGGTGAACCGGGCGTTCTACTTTGTGGACCTGCCGGGCTACGGCTACGCAAAGGTCTCCAAGACCTCCCGCGAAAAGTGGGGCAAGATGATCGAGCGGTATCTGCACACGTCACCCGTACTGAAACAGGTGTTCCTGCTGATCGACATCCGTCACGAGCCCGGGGAAAACGACCGCCTGATGTACGAATGGATCCTGAAGAACGGGTTCCGGCCGGTGGTGATCGCCACCAAGAAGGACAAGATCAAACGCAGCCAGCTCTCCAAGCAGACGGCGCTGATCCGCCGCACGCTGGGCATGCTGCCGGAGGACGTGCTGATCCCCTTCTCCGCCGAGACCAAAGAGGGAAAAGAGGAGATCTGCGCCATGATCAAAGATGGCCTGACAGACACGCAGGAGGCGTGAGCGGGAGGAGAGTATGAGCGAAACAGCAACCGGACAGAACAAGAAGAAAAAGGGCAAAAAGACGTCGGTGCTCCTGCTGATCATGATGATCGTCTGCCTGGGCGTGTTCGGCTTTTCCGCCTACAAGATCCTGAGCCAGAAGGCGGAGGACAGCGCAGGCGAGGCGGTCTATGAGGACATCAACAGGGCCGCGAAGATGGACGAGACGCGGGAGACCATGGCGGTAAGGCCCGCGGCCAGACCCTGGGTGCCGGGCGGCGATCCCCTGCAGCCGGAGGACGGCCCCGAAGACGCGCTGATCATCAGCGTGGTCGACTTTGAGGCGCTGCGCGAGAACAACCGCGAGATCATGGCCTGGATCGAGCTGCCGGACACCGTCGTGAACTACCCGGTGGTGCAGGCGGAAAACAACGACAAGTACCTGCGGCACCTGCTGGACGGCTCCTATCACCGCTTCGGCACGCTCTTTTTCGACTACCGCAACGACCTGTCCGGCGACCTCCTAAACGACGACATCACCATCATCTACGGGCACAACATCCGGGCGGGCAACATGTTCCACGTGATCCAGTTTTTCACGGAACAGAGCTACTATGAAGAGCACCCCTACGGCATCCTGTACATGCCAGAGGCCCTGTACCGGCTGGATTTCTTCTCGCTGGTGACCATCAGCGACCAGGAGGACATGCGGTTTTCCTATCCGGAGGATATGCAGGGCTTTCTGGACGGTCTAAAGAGCCAGTCCCACTTTTCCTCCGACGTGGAGGTGACGCCGGACGACCGCCTGGTTGGGCTCTTTACCTGCACCAACGAGGACGAATCGGAGCGCTACATCCTGTACGCCAAGGTCACGCCGCTGGAGTAGGACAGTGTAAGGCGGCAGCGGGTAAGGGCGCCGGGGAAGAGCCCGCGCTGTCGGAAACGTGAAAAAAACCGGTCAAAATCGTACAGCAACAGCCGCCCGGCTTCTTGACAGGACGGCTGTTTTGTAATATCATAAATCCAAATCGCATTAGAACATGATGAATCTGCAGGCCGCAGAGGGTTGCCGGTTGCGCAAAACGGACGCCGGGTGAAGAAAAAACAGATGAACGGCCTGCAGTTTAGCCCTGTTCAATATCCGAAAAGAGGATAAAAGCTTGGAAAAAGAAAACTTTATGGAAGAACTCAACAAGCTGGTCGAGCTTGGAAAGTCAAAGGACAACACGCTGAACATCAACGAGGTCCGCGACTTCTTTAAGGGAGAGACCCTGTCGGAAGAACAGGTCGATTTCATCTGCAGCTATCTGGAGGGCAAGGACGTGGACGTCCTCCGGGTGGTCACGGACGAACTCACGCCGGAGGAGAGCATCATCTTAAGCGATGACGACGATTTCAAGCCGGACGACGAGGACGACGCGGAAGACATCGACATCGATGCGATCGACATCCTGGACGGCATCGGCACGGAGGACCCCGTGCGCATGTACTTAAAGGAGATCGGCACCGTCCCGCTGCTCACGGCGGACGAGGAACTGGAACTGGCCAAGAAGAAATCCGCGGGCGACGAGGCCGCCAAGCAGCGCCTGATCGAGGCGAACCTGCGTCTGGTGGTGAGCATCGCAAAGCGCTACACCGGCCGCGGCATGAGCTTTCTGGACCTGGTGCAGGAGGGCAACTTAGGCCTCATCAAAGGTGTGGAAAAGTTCGACTACACCAAGGGCTACAAGCTCAGCACCTACGCCACCTGGTGGATCCGCCAGTCCGTCACGCGCGCGCTGGCCGATCAGGCCCGCACCATCCGCGTGCCCGTGCACATGGTGGAGACTATCAACAAGATGTCCAAGATGCAGCGCAAGCTGACCCTGGAGCTGGGCTATGAGCCCTCCGTGCCGGAGCTGGCTAACGCCCTGGAGATGTCCGAAGAAAAGG
>CACZPX010000169.1 GCA_902783095.1 uncultured Lachnospiraceae bacterium | reverse complement strand
GATGTACCCGCCGATGCTCCCCCACTTTCCGGTGATGGTGAGCAGCAGGATGAAACTGATCAGCACGGCCTCATAGACAGGCCGCTTTAACAGCAGGAACCAGACGACGATGACCGCGAGCATGATGCCAAGGTAAATGAGTGCTGATGGCATGTTGGTTTCCTCCCTCCCCCTCTTGTTTTCTTCAAAAACCTCGCCTGCGTGCCAGGCGGCCCCTACAGATCCGGCAGCAGGTCGTGCCGCATGATATCCTTTCCTTCCGTATCGATCACCCGGACGTTCTCCACGATGATGCGCTGCTTCTCGTTAAACTCCTCCACGGACTGCGCGACGATGTTCATCCCGGCGATCCGGTCGCTGCTGCTCGTGACGCCGCGCGCCTCAAAGCCCGGCGCGCGCACGGCATGATATTCGTTGATCAGACCGCGGCGCCGCATTTCCTCAAAGCCCTCCAGATGATCGAAGATCCCGGGCTTGCAGTAGATAAAGTCGTTTACCACGACCGCGTTGCCGGTATCCCTCGGCTCGATGACCGGCACCTTCCTCAGGAACAGGTCGATCGTCGCACCGATCACGTCCACGCCGCAGGAATACTTGATCAGCAGGTATTTCATATTGCCGCCCGTGCGCGCGCAGAACTCCAGTACGGACACATTCGTTCCGTCGGAAAGCAGCTGCACCAGAAGCGGCGCGTTGACCAGATGAAAGGCGTCCGCGATCTTCTGGCAGATCTCTTCGATCTTTTCCGTCACGCCTTCGCCGATGCCGGAAGACGCCGGATACCGGCCGCGGAAGATCACAAAGCGGCCGTCGTCCAGGATCTTGTCGCTGTTGGACACACAGAGGAGCTTTGCTTTGCCGTTTACCACAAAGGCGTCCACGCTGATCTCCTCTCCGGCAAAGAACTCCTCGATGATCACACCGCCGCTGCGGCTGATCTGCGCGGCCTCCGCGTAATACTGTTCCAGTTCTGCCCGGTTTTCCGCCTTGCGGACTCCGCGGGAACTGTAGGCATCCACGGGTTTGACCACCAGCGGATAATGAAGCGTCTCCACCGCGGGGTCATCCAGGCTCCGTACCTCCACATAGCGGGAGGTGGGGATGCCGTTTTCCACAAAGATGCGCTTCATGCGCAGCTTGTCCGACACGTCCTGTCCCGTCTGATAATCGATATAGCAGGGCAGGCCCAGCATCTCCGATACCTGCGCCACCACCAGCAGCACCTGGTCCGCGCACACGGTGATCAGGAAATCCGCCTGTTCTTCCACGGCGAGCGCCTTCACGGCCTCGATATCAAAGATCGGTATCACGCGGAAGCGGTCCGCGTACGGCGCCGCGATGGCCTTTTCGCTGCCGTCCGCGAGCACCGTCTCGATGCCCCGCGCCTTCAGTTGTCTGATCAGTTCGATCTGCGGCAGACCGCCGGCAATGATCAATGCTTTCATACGTTTTCCTCATTCAGCCCGGATCGTTCCGGTTCTTTTTCTTTTTCTTTTTCTGTCTCTGCCGCGGCTGCATCCGTTCCTGTATCCGGCGTTTCCTTCGCGTTCGCTTTCCGCCCCGCCGCGCGGGCTCTTTTCTGCCGCAGCTTTTTGCGCCACCCCGTGATGAATCCGCGGAAGACGTACAGGAAGGAGACGAAGCCCGCCGCGATAACGGCGTAGCGGATCAGGCGTCTGTCATACAGGAAAGCAAGCAGAACGGTCAGCAGCGCCGTGACGGCCATCGCCCCGAACATGAACAGGTCATTGTAGAGTTTCACCTTCAGTACCCGGTGGGTGATGAACGCGTGGATGATCAGCAGTGCCATATAGCCGGCCAGCGTCGTATAGGCTGCCGCCACGTAACCGTAGACCGGTATGAAGATCCAGTTTAACAGGAGGTTCAGCCCCGCGGCAAAGATGGTCCCGCCGGAGACGTATCCCATCTTTTTCAGATGAAGCTCGATGTTTACATAGTGCGTATAGATGAACTGGCACACGACGCCGAGTACGATCGGCGGCACGCACCAGACCGCTTCCGCGTATTTTTCCCCGCCCAGCACCAGGACCGCTTCCGGCGCAAAGGCGATGCAGGCCAGACCGATATAGCAGCCAAGAAGGATCAGCGGCTTAACATTTTTGCGGATCTCCGCGTGATTGCCTGCAAAGTAGGTGTCATGGAACCACGGCAGCCAGCTTTCGGACACCGCGGACGTGAGGATATGCAGCAGCATACCGTAGGTGTAGGCCAGGCTGTACAGGCCGGTCTGGTCTTTGCCCCATATCTTGGTGATGAACACACGGTCTGACTGGGACAGGATGTGCATGCAGACCGTATGCAGGATCATCGGCACGGAGATCTTCAGCGCATAGCGCCAGTAGGTCCCGTTGACCCGGACACAGCGGTTTTTCAGCGATTTTGCCCAGAAGACCGACGCGAGCGCGACCGTGGGGATAACGATGCCGAGCATCCGCAGTTCCGCGCGGTCTGCGTCCACGGTCAGGATCAGCAAAAGCGACAGAAGCGTCGTGCCGAGCGCGATGATCCAGGCGATCGCGATGTTCTGCCGGTACTGATAGCGGAACCGGTATCCGGCCTGATACATGTTGATCGTCGGCCCGAAAAAGAGGTAGACGATCAGCAGGACCGTCCCGAACGCGCTCAGCTCCAGCAGGCCCGAGACCGGCTTTAAAAAGATCAGCGCGAGCACGGACGTGACCGCGGAGACACAGGCGGAAAGCAGCTGCATCGAGCCGATGTACTGCTCCAGCTGATCCGGGAAGTCCAGCTTTGCCCTGCCCACGCTGTAGGTCAGATTCAGCGTGTAGAGCGGCAGCAGCAGCGAATGCCAGGACATAAAGGTCTGGACCTCGCCGTACTGCGCCGTGGTCAGAAGCCTGGTAAAGACGGGCGTCGTGATGAACGTGATCGCCTTCACCATAATATTGGAGAACGCGTACCAGAATCCCGCCTTCAGCGCGACGCCCTTCATGTTTGTCTTCTTCTCGCTCAAACCGCTCCTATCCGAGCAGGAGATCCGTGATCTCCCTGATCACGCCGTCTCCGCCCTTTGTCTTTGCAACATAGTCCGCACAGGCACGCACGGAAGCGTGCGCGTCGGCGGGACAGCAGCCGAACCCGACCGCTTTGACCGCTTCGATGTCGATGCTGTCGTCGCCTACATAGCAGACGTTCTCCAGCGCGATCCCGCGGGCCGTGCAGATCTCCCGGATCGCCGCCAGCTTGTCGCGGCACCCGGGCACCAGCACGTCCAGTTTCAGCTTTTCGGCGCGGCGGCGGTTCAAGTCCACTGATTCGCCGGTCACGATGCCGGTCACGATGCCGGCGCTGCGCAGTCTGGCAAAGGCAACGCCGTCACGCGTGTTGAATTTCTTGATCTCGTCGCCGAACTCGGTATAGAACATGCCGCCGTCGGTCAGGCAGCCGTCGCAGTCCGTCAGGAGCATAAGGATCTGCGGCACTTCCCGCGGCGCGGTGATGCCGTTCTTCTTCATCAGCGCCTCGATGATCACCCAGTCGCTGGGCTCGTCGATCTCAAAAAAGGAGTCCTCGTTCATCTCCACGGCCCGGATGTTGCCGGACACGCGGTTTTTGGTGCGCAGAAGGTCCGCGCGGGAGGTGATGTAAAACGCGCCGTTTTCCACCAGATAGCCGTCGAATTCCTGGCGGCGCGGACGGTGAAACACGTCATAGTTGGTGGGGTGCGCGTATCCGTCTTCGCCGTTTGCCCAGTGGAACCGCTTCTGGCGCACCACGGAGAGCACGCTGTCCGTGCCGGGCTCCGCAAAGGCCGCAAACCCCCGCGCCACGTCTTCGCTCTGCAGCAGAGGCGACGTAGCCTGGATCAGGATGATGTTGTCAAATACATGGTTTTCCGCGAACTCCAGCATCGCGGATTCCGTGGACGCCGTATCGGAAGCCGTTTCGGCCGAGCGGCCGATCACCTGCACCTTGGCAAAGAGGTCCGCTTCGGTGCCGGTCCTGAATCCCTCCACGGTCTCGCGGATCCTGTCGCTGTCGGTCGCGACGTAGACTGCGTCGATGTCCGCGCAGCCGCAGGCTGCTTTCACGGTCCAGTATACCAGCGGCCGTCCGCCGATGGGTTTGATGTTCTTGAGCGGGATGGACTTGCTGCCGCCCCGCACCGGGATAAATGCTGCATTCATGATGATTCCTCTGTTCTTTATATTGCGGGGCGTTTTACCGGTTTGCGTCTGTCTGCCGCAGTGTGCGGATCTGCTCCAGGTTCTCCATTGTGATGTTCCACAGCTCCTCCTGCGCCGCGCGCAGGCGTTCCGCGGTACGGTCCCGCTCCGTTTCGTGAACCGTGACAAAGCGCTCCAGGATCCTGTCCGCCAGTCCCGCCGGCTCCGTCAGATCCACATACCAGTCCTCCGCGCCGATGTCCTGCAGAAACCACTTCATCTTATCGTGCGTGCCGAGCGAGAGGATCCCGCAGTTTAAGCCGAAGGGGATCATCTGCGCGTGACCGCGCATGCCGAGCACCACGTCCACGTCGTTGTAAAAGGCATAGACCCGGTCCGGATAGCAGCGGGACAGGTCCTCGATCTCAAAACGTACGCCGGCAGCCTTCATGTAGGGTATAAACTGCGCGTCCTTATCCATATGGCAAACACAGACGATCCGGTACCCCCGATCCTGGATCTGACGGATCGCTGCAGCAGTCTGCGTCAGGATCTCCTCCTGCCTGTTTCCGTAGCGCCGCTCCGCGCGGTCAAAGGCCATGTTGACCGCGACCGTCTTCGTCGTTTTATGCGGCGGCAGCTCCGGAAACAGTTTTCGGATCAGGGTCGTGGTACAGGGCTGGAAACACACCTTCTGCGCCAGCTCCCGCGGCACGAGTGCCCGGACAGCGGCGATACTTCCCCGGTTGCGCAGCCCGAAAAAGGCGCTTTTCTCAAGGAGCGCCGTCAACGACGACACAAAAAGCGGCGACGGCTCCTGCCCGGGAAAATAATTATACCCAACGGAAAAGACACAGACCGGTACGTCGATCTGCGCAAGCTGCTCCGCGGAGACCGCCCACTGCCAGCCGCTCACCTTGTTGGCGTTCGTATCCGGCAGAAACAGGCCCCCGCCGCCGATCACCAAAAGCCCGGCGGCGTTGATCTTTTCCAGCGTCTGCGCCGTGACCGCGCCGCGCACCGGGATCAACTCAAAACCGCTGACCGGTTCCCGCAGCAAAAGCGTGCGCCGCACACACTGCGAAAGCACCGTGTCGCCGGAGTTGGTGGCCAGATAATAGGTCACATGCGCGATGCGCAGATCTCCGCCGTTGCCGCCGCGTTCCGCCAGAAGGTAGGCCTCCCTGCCGCGTTCAAAATCCGCAGCCCGCTTCAGGCCCCGTATCCCCTGTGTCCTGACGGTCTTCAATATCTTGTTCAGTTTGCCCATGCAGTCCTTCCCTGATAAAACCGGTCAGACCCTGCCGTAGATATCCTCGTACCGGATGATGTCATCCTCGCCCAGATAGTCGCCGATCTGCACCTCGCTGATGATCAGGTTTTCCTTCTCATCCAGGTTTTTCAGGCGGTGCTTCGCCCCCTTGGGGATAAAGACGGAACTGCCCGTGCGCACCTGCAGTACGGAATCGTCCAGACGCACCTCGCCGGTGCCGTGGACAACGATCCAGTGCTCCTCGCGGTGATTGTGCGACTGCAGGGACAGCTGTCCGCCCGGCTTGACGCTGATCACCTTGGACTGGTAATAATCGTTCAGTACCGTCGTCTTGTAAAAGCCCCACGGCCGCGGGAAGATCTCAGTATCCACCACGCCCGTGTCGAGCGTTTCAAAATCGTAGGTCAGATCCGCGTGGATGTCCATCAGAAGCAAGGCGTGCATCTGACTCTTGGTGATGATGTTCACCAGTACGCCGTCCCCGTCCACCACGGGCAGGAACTTGATGCTCTGGTTCTTGAACAGCTCCACCACGGCCTCAAAGCCGTCCGAAACCGCGACCTTTCTGGCATTTCTGGTATAGATATCCGCTACGCGGGCATCCTCCGAAAAACCGCGGATCAGGCCGCGCCGCACGTCGCCGTCCGTCAGGACGCCCAGCACATGCCGCTCCGCGTCCGTGACGATCACAAAGCCCTGCCGGTTGGCGTCGATCCGCTTTAAGGCGTCGATCACCCGCATGGTGACCGGTACCGTAAATCCCGTAAAGTCTTTCACCGCTCTTCTCCTATTCTGCCGGAACAGCGTCTTCGCCCGGCGTTTTCCGCTTCGTTTCCGTCAGTGCTTTCTGTATTTCAGCTTGTCGCGCTGCACCTGCTCGATGGGCAGGATCTCCTGCTCCTTGTAGGTGAGCGCCTGATAGACGTTGTTCAGTTCGCGCACCAGGCGCCATACGCCGTCGGGCTCCAGGCTGGCAGCGTGGTCCGTGCCCTTCCAGGTGCGGTCCAGCGTATAGTGCCGCTCGATAAACTGCGCGCCGAGCGTATAGGCGGCAATATCCACGGCGATGCCCAGATGATGGCCGGAGAAACCGATGGCCTTAACGCGGCCCTCATACTGCTCGCGCATACGGGAAAGTTCCAGCAGGCAGACGTCCTTGTAGGGTACCGGGTAACCGGAGGTGCAGTTGTACAGGATCAGGTCCTTTGCGCGGCCGTTCTTTTCGAACAGCTGCACCACCTGTTCCTCCTCCTCATGGGTGGTCATGCCGAAGGACAGCTGGATCTCGCCCTCATAGTTGTCGCAGAGCCACTGCAGCATCTCGAAGTGGGTGTTGCAGGCGGACGGAATCTTGATAAACTGCGGATGCAGCGACGCGATCTCCTTGGCGCTCGTCAGATCCCACACGGAGGTGGAATAGATGATGCCGGCCTCTTCGCACCACTTCTTTAACTGTGCGTGCTGGTCCACGTCAAACTCCAGGAATTCACGGTGCGCGCCGTAGGTCGGGCCGTAGGAATTGGCCGGGTTGGGATGCGGCGCGTTATACTGTTCGGGCGTTAAAAGTTCCTTGGGGCAGCGCTTCTGAAACTTGATGGCGTCTGCCTTGCAATAGTGAGCGGCGGTATCGATCAGGTCTTTCGCGATCTCCATCTGCCCCTTGTGGTTGCAGCCTGCTTCTGCGATTACAAACGGTTTCTGATACATGATTGCTCCTCCTCGTTGTGCGTTTTGTTTACAGCGTATATTTTGGTCGTTATAATCTCTTCCTTATTTTGCGTCCGATCCTTTTTACAATGCCGAACAGATACCGGAATTCCTGCGACCGGTAAAAGCAGAGCGCATAAAAGCCCGGAACCGTCACCATCACAAAGAGAATGTGCGCGATGACCGATATCCATCTGTGCCCCGTCAGAACATACGTGCTCAACAGCAGATTGACGCCGTAGGCGGCAGCAAGGATCACGATATAGCAGAGATTTCTCTTATAATATTCGCTGACGGGGCGGTAATTGTCAAAGCTGTACCGGTGAATGACGACCGGATCGACCAGGAAGTTGGTCAGAAGATCCGACAGGATCGTTCCGGTGATCACACCGTATATTCCCCATACCTGCACCAGCGCCACGGACACCGCGATATTGATCAGTATGCCCATGACCGGGCGAAACCACATCTTCCGAAAGATCCCGCTCACATGGCGGATCTGTCCCAGATTCTGCTTCAGCCCGTGGAACAGGATCTCGATCCCGATCAGCAGGGGAAACGGCTGCGGGATCACATACTCCTCTCCGATCCATACGCTGATCAGCTCGTTGCCGCATATCGCGATACCGACGCCGGCCGTACCGTACAGGATCATGGTAAGGTAATTCATCACCTGGAAAAAGCGGTATTTTTTTTCCACTTCTCCGGTAGCGAACAGGTTCCCCATGCTCGCTTTGACGGAATTGTAGATCTGGTTCAGGAAACTCTTAATGCTGGTATAAAACAGCAGGTAATTGGAGTAGAGTCCTACCGCCGCCAGACCCAGGAACGTGCTGAGCACCAGATTGTCCGTGGCCTTCAGCACAACATTATTCAGTTTGTAGACGAACAGCGCGCCGCAGTCCTTAAACAGGCCGATAACCTCGTCACGTCTAAGACTGTCAGGTTCCCGGACAAAGAACTGCGGATAATATCTTCTGGCAATCTCTCCGTTCACAAAATTCTTCAGAATGTTGAACAGGATCACAATCGCCGTAAACAGGACAAAGCTCCGCGTCGTGACCAGTACGATGATCTGTGCGATGCTCGTCAAAAGCGTGACAGCGTAATCGGCGATATCCAGCACGTACTTCTTCTGGTTCGCCTTCATCACGACGCTTCGATAGGCGAAGAACAGATAGGAAGATACGCTCTGCAGCAGGAACAGGACAAAGATCAGTACCGCGTTGATCTGCAGCGCGGCAAGGGACTCATAGTCCTTGATCAGCACCGGAAGCAGCGGGATCAGGCACAGGCCGATCACCATGATCACACACCCGATCACCCGGTAAGCCTGCCGGTAAAACTTGATCAGGATGCGGACCCGCTTATCATCCCCCTCTGCCAGCGGCTTATACAACTGGAAGTTCAGCGCGGTGTCGATCCCGAGTTCCGTAAGCGACAGCATCGTCAGAATGTCGGAAAACAGACCGTTTATACCCAGATACTGCTTTCCGAGTATATGAATGAATACTGTCCGCACCACGAAGGTCAGGATCGTAGACAGCACCTTCCCTCCCAGGCTGGCGGCAATATTGATGATCGCATTCTGTGTTCTGGACTTCTGCTTTGCCATCCCTCTGCCGGGGGTCTACCGAAAGACCGACAGTCCCCGTCTCACCTTTCCGTCTGCTCTGTAAATCAGTCTGGTCCGCATTTTCTGCAGCAGGAACCGCAGCCTGCAGGACAGTCTGCCGAAGGGGCAGCCCTCCTTCCACCTGGCCATGACCACAGAGTAGTAATTTGTCCTTTTAAAACTCTTAAAATCGACCGGCGTCCAGCCGTGACGGCTGTTTGCCTCGACCACCACGCGGTTGTTTTCCGCCGTCGTCATAATCATCAGCTCCACCGACTGAAACCCGTAGGCACAGACCTCCTCATACAGTCTGTTGCTGATACCCTGCTGCCGGTAGGCCTCATCCACGCCGACCAGCTTGATCTCCGCACATGGCCGGCCCTTTCCGTACCAGCCGCTGCAGGAAGGATAAAAAGCAATCCCCGCAACGCCGGCAAGCCGGTCCTCCTCGTCGACCGCCACAAAGAAGCAGCCGTTATCTCCCAGACGTTTTCGCAGCGCTTCCGCCCCGTCCTCGCCGGCAGAAAAAAACATTCCCGCCTGAGCGGTCGTGCGGTGTACCGCATGCAGCAGTGCCGCGATCTGATCGTCCCCGATCCAATCGGGCTGTTTCATGATCCGAATCTGCACTCCGTACTCCTCCGCCTTCCGTCCGTCAGTCAAACCAGTGTTCCGCCCGCCGGATATCATCCGCGTCATCGATCTCACACCAGGCAGAAGCCGGCACTTCCACCACCCGAATGTCGCATTCACGCAGGTACATCATACTGCCGAGCACTTTCTCGTAGTAGCTGTTCTCCCCCATGTTTTCCACATACCACCGGATCAGCTGCATGTATCTTTCAGCAAACGACGCCGAGAAGCGGTACATGTTCACCGTCTTTTTCGCATCCGTATAATCTTCGCCGGGGCGCTGCCACTTTCCGAGGATCAGCTCCTGCACGCCGTCCTTTCCTGTTCGAATGATCGTTCCGTCCATCGTAACGGGATCAAAGGGGCTTGTCAGAATGGCGCAGTCGCCTTCGCTGTTCCTCAGGATCTCGATCAGATCCTTTCGGCAGTAGATGTCACATTCCAGCAGCAGCATCTCCCCATGGCAGAAGTCAAGTGCCTGATACAGAGAGACCACGTTGTTCGTCTCAAGGTATCTGCTGTTCTCGTAATAGGTGACCGGAATCCCCCGCCAGGAAGTCCCGATCGCGCTTCGGATACAGTCCGCCATATGCCCGACAACGATGCCGATTTCCTCTATGCCGCTGTCCGCCAGATTGTCCATGGTGTTCACCAGCAACGGAACCCCGTTGATCTCCACCATGGATTTCGGGATCTTCTCTGTAATCGGCAGCAGCCGTTTCCCGTATCCCGCCGCCAGTATCAGTGCTTTCATCTTTTTTCTCCAGTCTTAGCTCTTCTCTTCCGCTTCCCCGAAGGAGATCACACCGATCTTTACACGGCGCTCGTTCTCCGGCGGCAGCTTCATATAGTCTCCGTACATCGTGGTGAGATACCGGTCCGGATCGTGCATGATCCGGTAGACACGGTCCTCAAAGACCGCCGGCTGCGTCGGAAGCATGTCGGCCTTTCGGAAAAACAGGTCTTTTTTCTGCGTCATTTTATAAGGGTAACAGACCAGTACGTCCGATTCCCGTGTATTGTATCTGCGGCAGAGCCTGTCGTAACGGTTTCTGAGCAGACGTTCCGGAATAATACGCATCAGACGCCCCGCGATCCGTTTCCGGCTGCTTTTTGACCATCGCCAGCAGGCGTGCGCGCGAATCAGCCGATAGAGTTTTCTGCTCCTGTTCAGCATCTTCAGCGCTTCCGCCCGGTCCGGGGAGGCCGCATCAAACGGAAAGATATCGATCGCGATCCCCTGATGCCGATACCGCGCGGATATCCTGCTGGGATAGTAAGTCCCTTCCTTTCTCAGCTTGGCATAGAACTTATAGGAATTCGGCTCCGTGTCATGCGTCTGCAGGAAAAACGCCGGCTTCAGTTCCGTCCCGGCCAGTTCTATAAACCTGTCATAATCTGCTCGCGGCATTCCCACGTCCATGTCGTCATCCCACGGAATAAAGCCCTTGTGACGGACTGCTCCCAACGCAGTCCCGCTGTCCAGGAAGTAGGTCAAGCCATGTGCGGTGCAGATCCGATGGAGCTCGTCCAGAAGTTCCAGCTCCACCTGATGGAGTTTTTTCAGCTTTTCAGTCTGTTCCATCGTTCTCCTCATCCCATATTCGGCGGCCTGCCGCCCCCGGCGCCGGTTTCCGCCGTTTATTGTCCGCGGGTGCGGCCTGTGTCCCGCTCTGCCTCTCCACAAACGGGAACAGGGCAAAATAGAGCACAAGCGGCATCCCGTACTGTCCGAATATAAACTTGTCCGTCATGCCGCGCAGGCAGACAACCAACATCATCGCCAGCGTGATCCAGCGGCCGCTGCGAAAATAGTACTGGCCGGACCGCACCAACAAGCCGATCATCACAACAAACATAAAGATGCCGTTAAAAGCGTGCAGCTGGATAAAGCTGTTGTGGCAGTTCCCCTCAAAGCGCATGATGATGGGGATCTCCGACAGCGGCCCGCCAAGCAGAAAGTTCGGCAGCGACTCCGTCGCCTTGGATAGGTACGCGCCCCAGATCACCATTCGGTCGTCGCTGGACGCGCCGCGGGAGGCAAATTTCCCCAGTGAGAAGAACCGTTCCATCGGGTTGAAGCCCACAACCAGCATGCCCGCCACCATGGTGAACAGCAGCAAGAGCAGAATCACCAGCCGTTTGGCGTTCTTCCCGGTAAGACTGCGTGCATACAGGATCAACACCAGGGCAACTAGCACACCGCAGGACAGGATCCCGCCGCGGCCGCGTGCCCACACCGCCAGCGCAAAGCCGGCCCCCGCGGGGATCAGGTCAAGCAGGTGGATGCACCTGCCGTCGTTTTCCAGACCGATGTAGTAGATGGCGCAGGCCAGGATCAGGAGGACCGACACGTAGTTGGAACTGCTGGTCAACACAATCTTTGCCACAGACCCGCGCAGCACGCGCAGCCCCAGGGCCCCCAGGACGATATAGCACTGGATGGCGCCCTGCCGGAAGCTCCAGCGGTCCGCCGTCATCAGGACGCCGGTCCCGAACATGAGGACGCTCACGACCAGGTCGCTCGTGCTCACGTTTTTAATGAACAGCCAGTTGGCGAGCAGGGTGACCCCG
>CACZPX010000168.1 GCA_902783095.1 uncultured Lachnospiraceae bacterium | reverse complement strand
CTGAAGCTCCTGCAGGCCGACGTGATCGACGCCCTGTTTGAACAGAAATACGGCGGGGAGGATCCCGCGTTTTTCGCGCTGGTCGACGCCTACGGCGACGATCGCAGCGACGAGGACCTGAAAGACCAGGTGATCGCCCTCTATACCTATTCCCGCAGCGCGCCGGATCCGGAGCAGTGGCTGACAGACGGCGTTTCGTATGTGGAAGACGGGTTTGGCGATCCGGTGGTTTTGCGGTACCTGCAGGAAGAGGCAAAGACTTTTGCAGCCTTATGCGCCGCGGAAACGCCCGTGCTGCAGCGCCTGAAGAACGAGAACTCCAAACTGACGCCGGCGATCGAAGACGACGTTATCATGTTCGAGCGGCTTTCCAAAATCGGGGACCCGCGCGCCTTTGCCGCGGCCGTGCAGTCGGTCTCCTTTACCGCGCTGCCCAGGATCCTTAACGCCAAAAAGACGCCCACGGAACGCATGACGGTAGAACTGCGGAACGCGATCAAGGCCCGTGTAAAGAAGACGACCGACCGGATCGGCAGGACCGACGTGCAGAGCATAGACCGGATCGCCGCGAAGACGGCAGCCCCGATGCGGATGTTTGCGCAGCTTGCCGTCGAATTCGGCAGGGCGTTTTATGCGGCCAAACTGGACCGGAACATCCTGGACTTTTCGGACGTCAACCATCTGACCCTGAAGCTTCTGCGCGAAAACGCGGATATCGCAAAGGAACTGCGGCAGCGTTTTCAGGAGATCATCATCGATGAGTTTCAGGACATCAACCGTCTGCAGGAGGAGATCCTTACGCTGCTTTCGGGCGACGCGGACGGCCGTCACGACCGCTTTATGGTCGGCGACGTGAAACAGAGCATCTACGGGTTCCGCATGGCGGAGCCGGACATCTTTCAGGACAAATACGAACGCTTTGACGGGGACGATGCAGCCGGCACCAGGCTGGATCTGAACAAAAACTTCCGCAGCCGCCCGGAGGTGCTGGACGCCGTCAACGCGGTGTTTTCCCGGGTTATGACGCCGGAGGCGGGCCGCGTGGACTATCGAAACAACGCCATGCTGACCGCCGGCGCCCAGGAGTATACGGACGGCGGGGCGGCTTACTGCGCCGAACTGCTCACGATACAGGAGGATAAGGACACCGGGATCGATCCGGAAATGCGGATGATCGCCGGGCGGATCCTGGAACTGACGGATCCAATGACCGGTCTTGACATCTGGGACAAGGAGGAAAAGCGCAGCAGAAAGGCGCAGTTCCGCGACGTCGTGATCCTGTCCCGGGCGGCCAACGCCGTGGCGGAGGACTACGTAAACGCGCTGCGCGCCTGCGGCATCCCGGCCGTCGCCAACCGGAAGCAGGGCTTTTTTGCGGCTCCGGAGATCCGGCTGCTGTGCGATCTGCTGCGGGTGATCGACAACCCCAGGCAGGACATCCCGCTCATGGCGGTCCTGGTATCACCGCTGTTTCGCATCGACGAGGACCGGCTGCTGAACCTGCGCCTGGATCAGCGGCAGAGGCTCCCGGAGGGAACGCTTCAGGGGACGCTCTACGACGCCTGTCTGGAAAGCCGGGATGCGGATATCGAAAAGGTGCTGGCGGATCTTGCGCGCTACCGGCAGTTTGCGTGCGGGCACACCATCCACGAGCTCATCAGCCTGATCCTGGAGGAGACGGGGTACGGCTACTATGCGGCGGCCCTGACGGACGGCGCCGCCAGGCAGGCAAACATCGACATGCTGCTGGAGCGGGCGCTGGATTTTGAGAGCACCAGCTATTCCGGGATCTTCCAGTTCAACCGCTATATCGAACTGTTAAAAAAATACGAGATCGATTTCGGCGAAGCCGAGGTGGTCTCGTCGCAGGACAACGTGGTGCGGATCCTGAGCATCCACAAGAGCAAGGGACTGGAGTTTCCCATCGTCATCCTGGCCGGCTGCAGCAAGCAGTACAGCAGGCAGGATACCAGGAGCGTGATCCTGCGGCATCCCGCGTACGGGATCCGCGCGGACTATATAGACGCCGCCGAGAACGTACGCTATGCCGCGCTGGCGCGCAGCGCGATGGCATACTTTACGGAACGGCGCAACAGGGAAGAAGAGCTGCGCGTCCTGTACGTGGCCATGACGAGGGCCAGAGAAAAACTGATCCTTACGGGAAAAACGGCGCAGAAAGAGACCGACGAGCCGGAGACGGACCTGTTCGATCCGGATGCGCCGCTGCCGGGCTGGTACGTGTTCGCGGCCTCCACCATACTGGACGTCGTCACCAAAGCGATCGGGACCGGGAACCCGCACATTATGGTACGGAATATTACCATGCCGGAAACGGAAGAGGCGGAGGACCGGCGCCTGGCGGAGCTGGTGCGGGAACGGGCGGAACTGGAGTCCCTGGATCCGCAGGCCGTCTACGATCCCGCGCTGCAGGAACGTCTGGCTGCGCTGGAACGGTTTGCCTATCCGTTTGCCGGAGCCACGCAAAACCGTATGGTCTACGCCGTGTCCGATCTGAAAAAGAAGGGGACGGAGCGGACCGTTCAGATCCGTGCGGAGGGCGACGAAAGCGCGGACGAGGCGGCACGCTGCGGCACGGCCTATCATCTGATGATGGCCAAGGCCGAGCCGGAACGGGCCACGGAGATCCTGTACTTAAAGGAACTGCTGGCCGACCTGATCCGGAAGGGCCAGCTCGAACCGGGGATCGGCGCGGATATGCGGCCGGAACTGGTGCGGGCGTTCTTTGCCGGGCCGCTCGGCAGGCGAGCCGCTGCGGCGCATGCGGAGGGGCGGCTCTACCGCGAAAAGCCCTTTATCCTGTCCCTGCCTGCAAACGGCGTGGACGCGACCAACAGTCCGGAGGACACGGTCATGGTCAAGGGCGTGATCGACTGTTTCTTTCTGGAGGACGACGGGATCGTACTGGCGGATTACAAGACAGACCGCTTGGATCCCGGACAGGAGCAGGTGCTGGCCGACCGGTACCGGATGCAGCTCGTCTACTACGCGGACGCGCTGGAGACGGCCTTTAAGCAGCCCGTCAAAGAGATGGTTCTGTATTCCTTCTCCCTGGGAAAGGCGATAGAGGTGAAACGATGATCGGAGAGAATGATATCTTATCTTTTAATTATCTGAAGAAGCAGGCCTTTTACGGCAGTCACGCCGGCATGCGGTACTGTCTGCGGAGGGCGGAACGCGGGGAAGACGACCAAAAAAAGACGGTGCTGGAGGCCGTGGTCTGGCCGGAACCGCTGAATCTGGCGCATACGGCGCCGGAACTGATCGAACAGGAAGATTTTTCGTTCTCCACGGAGGGACGCGAGGAAGCCATCGCCTGGCTGAACGGGCGGTATGAGGCCGAAGCGGACCGCTGGGAGAGCAGAAAGGGGAAACTGTGATCCCGCTTGCAAAGAGGGATTGCAGGAAAAAGGAGCTGATATGAGGATCACTGTTGCGGGTATCGGATACGTCGGGCTGTCGCTGGCGGTTTTGATGGCGCAGCGTCACAGGGTGGTCGCGGTGGATACGGACGCCGCGCGTGTGGATATGGTAAACAGGCGGATCCCGCCTTTTCAGGATGCGCTGATCCGCGAATACATGAAGGAGCGGCCGCTGCAGCTTACGGCCGTGCTGGATCAGGACGCAGCTTACGCGGCCGCCGAACTGGTGGTCGTGGCGGTGCCCACCGACTACGACGATTCGACGGGCACGTTCAATACCGCGGCCGTGGACGCCGTTTTAACGGCGGTGCGCCGCGTCAATCCGGAGGTGCCGATCGTGATCCGCTCCACGGTGCCCGTGGGATATACCGAAGCGGCGCAGAGGCGCCATCACTCGGACAACATCCTGTTTTCGCCGGAATTTCTGCGTGAGAGCAGGGCGCTGTACGACAATCTCTATCCCAGCCGGATCGTCGTGGGGGCCGGGCCAGACGCGAGGGAGGCAGCCGAACGCTTTGCCGGACTTTTGACGGAAGGCGCGGAGCGTACGGACGTGCCGGTCCTCATCTGCAGCCCGTCGGAGGCGGAAGCCGTAAAACTCTTTGCCAACGCCTATCTGGCGCTTCGCATCGGGTTCTTTAACGAACTGGACAGTTTCGCCATGTCGAAGGGACTCGATCCGGCCGCGGTGATCAGGGGGGTGTGCCTGGATCCGCGCATCGGCGACTATTACAACAATCCCTCGTTCGGATACGGCGGGTATTGCCTGCCCAAGGATACCAGGCAGCTGCTTGCCGATTACGGCGAGATCCCCCAGACGCTGACAAAGGCCGTCGTCCGTTCCAACGAGATCCGGAAGGAATGGATCGCGGACAGCATCCTGGCGACGGAGCCGGGCTGCGTGGGCGTCTATCGGCTGACCATGAAGACCGGCAGCGACAATTTCCGCTCGTCGGCCGTACGGGACGTGGCTGAAAAGATCCGCGCAAAGGGCGTCCCCGTCATCCTTTACGAGCCGCTCCTGAAAGAGACGAAAGACTGGTCAGGCTGCCGCCTGGTAAAGGACCTGGACGCGTTCAAACGGGAGGCGGACGTGATCCTGGCAAACCGCATGGATCAGGCGCTTGCGGACGTAAAGGAAAAGGTCTTCACCCGCGATTTGTATCACAGGGACTGAAACGCCGTAAAGAAAAATCGCTTGACAAGATGAAACAAAACCGCTATAGTACCCTTTGCACGCTGTAAAGGGTATTTTCTTTACACGGGATTCGGCCGCAGGGCGCAGACGAAGGACTGCCGTTTTGCAGGGGGAGAACATGAACCAGATCGAAGAGATCGTCGAACAGAGCCTGCTGTATGATTTTTACGGAGACCTGCTTACGGAAAACCGCAGGCGGATCTATGAGGCCGTCGTCTTCTCCGATCTGTCTCTTTCCGAAGTGGCCGAACAGGAGGGCATCACCAGGCAGGGCGTCTTCGACATGCTGAAGCGGACGCACAAGGCGCTCGCCCAGTACGAGGAAAAACTGGGACTGGTACAGAAGTTCTCCAAAACAAAGAACGCACTGGCACAGATCCGCAGGTGTCTGGACGATGCCGAAGCCGGCGGGGATACCGCGGAGGATCTGAAGAAGATCCGGGAGCTGACGGACGGGATAGAGGCGATACTGTAATGGCATTTGAAGGCTTAAGCGAAAAACTGCAGAACGTCTTTAAAAAACTGCGCGGCAAGGGCAGGCTTACGGCGGCTGACGTAAAAGAGGCCATGAAGGAAGTCCGCCTTGCGCTGCTGGAGGCCGACGTCAACTTTAAGGTGGTCAAGAGTTTCGTCAAGTCGGTCGAAGAGCGGGCCGTGGGCGAGGACGTGATGGAAAGCCTCACGCCCGGTCAGATGGTGATCAAGATCGTCAACGAGGAGATGATCCACCTGCTCGGCGATACCGAGGCCCCGCTGCCGTTAAAGCCCTCCTCCGAGCTGACCGTGATCATGATGGCCGGCCTGCAGGGCGCCGGCAAGACCACCACGGCGGCAAAGATCGCCGGCAAGCTCAAGGCATCCGGCAGAAAACCGCTGCTGGTCGCCTGCGACGTATACCGCCCGGCCGCCATCGAACAGCTGAAGATCAACGGCCGCAAGCAGGACGTGGAGGTGTTCAGCCTGGAAAACGGCGAACGTCCGGTGCAGATCGCCAGGGCAGCCTGCGACTACGCGGCAAAGAACGGCTTTAACGTGATCCTGCTGGATACGGCCGGACGCCTGCACATCGACGCCGACATGATGGCGGAGCTGCAGGACATCAAGGCGGCCGTTAACGTGGACTGCACCATCCTTACGGTGGACGCCATGACTGGCCAGGACGCGGTCAACGTGGCCACGGAATTCAACAACGAAGTCGGCACGGACGGCGTGATCATCACCAAGCTGGACGGCGATACCAAGGGCGGCGCGGCGCTTTCCATCCGGGCGGTGACCGGCAAGCCGATCTTTTACGCCGGCATGGGCGAAAAGCTCTCCGATCTGGAACCGTTCTATCCGGACCGCATGGCCTCCCGCATTCTGGG
>CACZPX010000167.1 GCA_902783095.1 uncultured Lachnospiraceae bacterium | reverse complement strand
CTGGTCCGTTTTGATGAGAACGCACAGCCTCAGCCGATGCTGGCGGAGAGCTGGGAAGAGGACGGCATGGACGTGATCTTCCACCTGCGCAAGGGTGTGAAGGGACACGACGGCACCGAGATGAACGCGGATGACGTGATCTTCTCCATGGATACCAGGGTCCTGGAGCCGACCAATTACTACATCATGAACTATTTCTCCTCCTGGGAGAAGATCGACGACTACACGGTGAAATTCACCAGGGCCAATCTGTACACGAGCTGCTTTGCTTTCCTGGCCTCCAGCTACGGCGTGAGCATCGTCGTCTCCAAGGAAGCCTATGAAGAAAAAGGCGCGGAAGGCTTTGCCAAGGAGCCTGTCGGCTTTGGCCCTTACAAGCTGGAATCCAAGAGCACGGACGGAACCGTCACCTTAACGGCTTTTGAGGATTACTGGGGCGGAAAGCCCGCCTTTGACAAGCTGGTCGTGAAGGCCCCCATCGATATCAATACGGCCATCGTCGGTCTGGAAAACGATGAGATCGACATCGTGACGAGCGTACCTTCTTCTCAGTATGCGACGATCAAGGGGAACGACAAGCTGGGTCTGGATGAGGCTTCCGGCCTTTCCAACATGCAGGTGGCCATGGGCGGCGTCCTGAACAAGGATATCAATCTGCGGAAAGCATTTGCCTACGGCGTCAACCGGGAGAGCATCATCACCGTGGCCACCGAAGGCACCGGCAAGCTGGCCGTGGATACCTATTCTCCCTTTATGATGGAAGATCTGGCAGGTACTTTTGACAATGCCCCTACGTATGATCCCGACAAGGCCGCGGAGTATCTGGCACAGTCCGATTACGTGCCGGGCACCGAGATCCGTTTCACGGTGGCCGATCCGGTCAGCGTTGCCATTGCGCAGTCCGTACAGAACGATATGGCGAAACTGGGCGTCACGGTAAAGGTGGAGCAGGTCGACAACAATGCCTTCAGCAGCATGCTTGTGGGCGGCGAACTGGATCTCTTCACGTCTTCGATCTACGGCGCGGCGGTTTCGCTTGCGGACTGCCTGACCTACTGGGAAAGCGCCAACCCGGTGTGGGGCCCGATCTTCGATCACAGCGAAAAGTATGATGAACTCATCGGCAAGATCCGCACGGCAACGAGTACGGAAGAGCTTCACGAGATCGTGCGTCAGACCGTGGAGGAGGAATACAACCTTTGCAACTACTTCGGCCTGTACGAGCAGTTCCAGGCGGTCGCCTACAGCAAGACCGTGGACGGCGTGCATGCCGGTACCGCAGGTGTGTACAACTGCTATCCGCAGGATCTGAAGCCTGCCGCAAACTAAACCAATCAGGCATTCCGGCTGCCGGGCGGCAGAACGTCCGACAGCCGGCTTTTAAAAGAAACGATTGTCTGTCATCCTGAGCGGTTACACTGTCATCCTGAGCGAAGCGAAGGATCTCCCCGAAAACCGGCTGCCAGACAGCCGACAGCAATAAAACCACAAAAAGGAAGAATCATGTTTGATCTGATCATCAAAAACGGCATGCTCGCGGACGGCACCGGCGCAGACGCCTATCAGGCGGACCTGGCCGTTGCGGACGGAAAGATCGCCAAGATCGGCGACTGCAGTACGGATGAAGCGAAACAGGTGATCGACGCGTCCGGAAAGACGCTGACGCCCGGTTTTATCGACCCGCACTCCCACGCGGACCTGTCCCTGCTTGTCTGGCCTAAAAACGAGGCTTACGTGCTGCAGGGCGTGACCACGCAGATCTGCGGCAACTGCGGGCTTGCACCGGCCCCTTTTAATGATGAGGTCTGGGAGGCCTGGTGCTGGGAATATACCAGCCAGAATGTGGTGAACAAGTCTGTTTTTTCACCGTTTTCCTTCCAGACGGACGCGCCTGCCATGAAGGCGCAGCTTAAAAAAGACTATGATCTGGACGTGGACTGGAACACGCTCGGTGAATATATGGAAAAGCTGGAACAGCGGGGCTTTTCTACCAACTACTATCCACAGGCCGGACATAACCACATCCGCAACGCGGTGATGGGAAAGGCCTGGCGGCCGGCCACTCAGGAAGAAATAGAAAAAATGAAAGCCATCCTGCGGGACGACTTTGAACACGGCGCGCAGGGCTTTTCCACCGGCCTGGACTATCTGCCGGGACGGTTCGCGACGACGGACGAGATCGAAGAGCTGCTGAAGGTCGTGAAGGAATACGGCGGCGTCTACAGCACGCACGCGCGCAGCTTTGATCCTGCGGATCCCAAAGGACACATGAACGCGATCTACGGCGTGCGCGAAGCCACGGAGCTGTGCCGCCGCACCGGCGTGAAGACCAACATCTCCCATATGATCCAGAGCTTTACCTACGGACCCATGGAAAACCCGGAGATGGAGCAGGCCTTAAACGACGCGACGGTCGCAGAACTGGAACGTGGCTGGAAAAACGAAGGGCTTCCCATGATGTACGACGTGCTGGACAATCCCAGTCAGGGCGGTTCCACCCTGCCGCACCTGATCTGTCTGGTGCGGTCCTGGGTCCTGATGTGCGGCTCCGTGGAGCACTTTTTGGAGATGATAGAGTATCCGGATTTTGTGCAGATGATCAAGGACCAGAGCGCAGAAGGGAAGGGCGGCGTCTTCTCCGCGGCCGTTCAGGACTGGGACATGTCCCCGCTGATCGTCACGGATGCCTGCAAAGATGCGCGGTTTGCGAACAAATCCATGAAGCAGATCATGAAGGAACTGGGGACAAAGGACCTGATCGACGCGGTGCTGACCGTTTTGAAGGCGGATCCTTACACCGGCATGAAGACCTGCAATCCCGGCGGAGAGGGCTCGGTCCACACGCTGCTTTCCAGCGAGCGGTCCATGCCTTCGTCGGACGGCTTTGCCTTTGACCTGGACACGCAGATGGACCTGCCGTTCCCGCTTAACCGTCCTCCGCATCCCAACAACTTTTGCTACGCGATCCGCTACCTGCTGATGTACGGCCCGGAGCGCTTTGAGGACAAGGTAAAACAGATGACCATGGTCCCGGCGGACTGGTTCAACCTGCCGGACCGCGGCCGCCTGCAGGAGGGCTGCTTTGCGGACATCGTGGTGATCGACCGTGAGCATCTGGCTACCAATGAAAACGCAGTGGAGCCCGGACAGGCGCCGGACGGCATCGACTACGTGCTCATCAACGGCGTGATCACGGCTGACCATAAAAAGCACACCGGCGCGATGGCCGGAAAAGTGCTGCGCAGAAAGCATAACTGAGAACATAAAGACCGTAAGCCGCATGAGAATGTGCGGAAGCGGTCCGGAACATAAAAAGTACGAAACAAGAAGGAGAAGCACAGATGTTCGATATCATCATCAAAAACGGACTCATCACAGACGGTACCGGAGCGGACGCCTACAAGGCGGACCTGGCCGTTGCGGACGGAAAGATCGCTAAGATCGGCGATCTGAAAGACGCGGAAGCAAAGCAGGTGATCGACGCGGCCGGCAAATACGTGACGCCCGGCTTTTTCGACACCCATTCCCATGCGGACATGTCCCTGATGGTCTGGCCCAAAAACGAGGCCTACGCCATGCAGGGCGTGACCACCAACATCGCGGGCAACTGCGGCCTGGCTGCCGGCCCCATTGCGGACGACGTGTGGGAGTTCTGGTGCTGGGAATACAAATCCATGAACAAGGCCTACAAGAAGATCTTTGAGCCGTACAATTTCCAGACCGACGCACCGGCCATGAAAAAGCAGCTGAAAGAGGACTACGACCTGGACGTGGACTGGAAGACGCTGGGCGAGTTTATGGACAAACTGGAAGCAAAGGGCTTCTCCACCAACTACTATCCCCAGTCCGGCCACAACCACATCCGCAACACGGTGATGGGCAAGGCGGCACGCCCTGCCACCCCGGAGGAGTTGGAAAAAATGAAGGCCATCCTGCGGGACGACCTGGAGCACGGTTCGCAGGGTTTCTCCACCGGTCTGGACTATCTGCCCGGGCGCTTCTCCACCACGGAGGAAGTGGAAGAATTGTTGAAGGTTGTCAAAGAATATGGCGGCGTATACAGCACGCACACCCGCAATTTTGACCCGGAAGATCCGACAGGCGCCATCAACGGCGTGTACGGCGTGCGCGAGGCGACGGAACTCTGCCGCCGCACCGGCGTGAAGACCAACATCTCCCACATGTCGCCGCTGTTCACCTACGGTCCCATGAAGAATCCGGAGATGGAAAAGGCGGCCGCGGAGGCGAGCGTGGCGGAGCTGGAGCGCGGCTGGCGCGAGGAAGGCCTTCCCATGATGTATGACGTGATCGCCAACCCCTCCATGGGCGGGTCCACCATTCCGCATATCATCACGCTGGTGCGCCCGTGGGTGCTGATGTGCGGCTCCGTGGAGGAGTTTTTTAAGAGACTGGAATACGATGATTTTGTTCAGATGATCAAGGATCAGGCAGCTTCCGGCAAGGTGATGATGCTCAACACCACCCGCCCGGGGATCGCCGACCTGTACTGCACGGCCTCCTGCACCGAAGAGCGGTTTGCCAACAAATCCATGGCACAGATCATGAAGGACCTCGGGACGGACGACCTGGTGGACGCGCTGCTGACCGTGCTGAAGGCGGATCCCTACACCGGCATGACCTTCCATGTACAGGGCGGGGACGAAGGCGTCGCCACGCTGCTTGCCAGCGAGCGGTCCATGCCCTGCGCGGACGGCTTTGCCTTTGACCTGGATACGCAGATGGATCTGCCGTTCCCGTTCAACCGCCCGCCGCACCCCAACAACTTCTGCTTTGCGATCCGCTACCTGCTAAACTACGGACCGGCGCGCTTTGAGGACAAGGTGAAGCAGATGACCAAGGTCCCCGCGGACTGGTTCAACCTGCCGGACCGCGGCCGCCTGCAGGAAGGATGCTGGGCGGACATCAACGTGATCGACCGCGAACACCTGGCCACCAACGAGGATCCGGTGGAGCCCGGTCATGCCCCGGACGGCATCGACTACGTGATCATCAACGGCGTGATCACCGT
>CACZPX010000166.1 GCA_902783095.1 uncultured Lachnospiraceae bacterium | reverse complement strand
TAGGGTTTTGCCCAGGCCGCGGAGCGGTTCAGCTCCGGGTCGCCCAGCAGCTTTTCCTCCGCCGCGCAGGCGTACACCGGTATGTCGCGGTGCTTTTTCAGGTCGTTGACCGCGTAGATGTGGTCAAAGTGACCGTGCGTGAGCAGGATGCCCGCCAGGTAATAGTCGCGCAGCTCGCACTGGTCCAGAATGTACTCGGCGTTGTCCGCCGGGTCCACCAGGATCGTCTGGTTGGTCTGCGTGTTGATCAAAAAGTACACGTTGGTCCCGATCACGCCGAGCACCCGGTACGCGATCTGAAGATTTGCCATAGATTAACCTACCGTTCTTTGAATGTCGAATACGCCGTCGATCTGGTAGAGCTTCTGGATGACCTTGCTGATCTCCTCCACGCCCTCCGTCTCGAACGTGATGAAAAAGGTGGAAATGCCCTGCTTGTTGCCGTAGGTGCGCAGCGTGAGGATCAGGATGTCCTGCTCCGCCAGCGTGCGCGAGACGTCCGCGGTGATGCCGATACGGTCCTTGGCATACAGCGCGATCTCCGCCGTATAGCGTTCTTTCTGCTTGCCTTCCTCTGCGGCGGCCCACTCCACGCTGATCAGCCGGCCTCGTTCGATCTCCGGCAGATTGATGATGTTCAGGCAGTCCGTGCGGTGGATGGTCACGCCGCGGCCGCGGGTGATGAAGCCCACGATCTCGTCGCCCGGGATGGGGCTGCAGCAGCGCGCAAAGTGCACGGCCACGTCGTCGATGCCCTCCACGATGATGCCGTTGTTGGTCTTTTTTAAAGGCTGGCGTTTGTTCTCGGCGATCGCCTCCAGCACTTCCTCGTCCGTGATGGTCCGCTTGTCCTGCTTTTTCTTTAACTCCAGCAGCTTGTTGACCACCTGGCCTTCCTTTAAGCCGCCGTGGCCGATGGCCGCCAGCACGGCGTCCCATTCCAGAAAGCCGTACTTGTTGATGACCTTCTCCGTGAGTTCCGGCTTTAAAAGCTCCGACATATCCACGTTTTTGGCCTTGCAGTAGCGCTCCAGCAGGTCCCTGCCCTTGTCGATGTTGTCTTCCTTGTTCTGGCTGCGGAACCACTGGTTGATCTTGTTGCGCGCCTGGGCGCTCGCCACCATGCCCAGCCAGTCGCGGCTGGGGCCCTTGGTGTTCTGGGAGGTGATGATCTCCACGCGGTCCCCGGTGTTGAGCTGGTAGTTGATGGGCACCAGGCGCTCGTTCACGCGCGCGCCCACCATGCGGTTGCCCACCGCGGAATGGACCATATAGGCAAAGTCGATCGGCGTGGAGCCCTTGGGCAGGACCTTCACGTCGCCGGTCGGCGTAAAGACGTATACGTCGTCGGAAAGGAGGTTCAAGTCGGTCTTTAGGGAGCTTAAAAACTCGGAGTCGTCCGACATCTCGTTCTGCCACTCCAAAATCTGGCGCAGCCAGCTTAGCTTTTCCTCTTCCCTGGTGAGGCCGGCCTTGCCGCCCTCCTTGTATTTCCAGTGCGCGGCGATACCGTATTCGGCGGTATGGTGCATCTCGTGCGTGCGGATCTGGATCTCAAAGGGCAGGCCGTTCTTGCCGATCACCGTGGTGTGGATGGACTGGTAGTGGTTGGGCTTGGGCATGGCCACGTAGTCCTTGAAGCGTCCGGGCAGCGGGGTGTACATCTCGTGTACGATGCCCAGCACCGCGTAGCAGTCCTGCACGGTGTTCACGATCACGCGGACCGCGAACAGATCGTAGATCTCGTCCAGGCTCTTGTTCTGCGTCTTCATCTTTTTATAGATGGAAAAGTAGTGCTTCACGCGCCCGTAGGTGTCCGCCTCTATGCCCGCCGCCGCGAGCTTGGCCTTCACCTCGTCCACGATGCTGTCTATAAAGCCCTCGCGAGAGAGTTTTTTGCGGTCGATCTCCATGACCAGCCGGTTGTAGGCCTCCGGCTCCAGATATTTTAAGGACAGGTTGTCCAGCTCCACCTTCAGTTTGGAAATACCCAGACGGCTGGCCAGCGGCGCGTAGATGTCCATGGTCTCGCGGGCCTTTTCCTTCTGTTTTTCCGGACTCATGTACTGGAGCGTGCGCATGTTGTGCGTGCGGTCCGCCAGCTTGATGATGATCACGCGGATATCGCGGGCCATGGCGATGAACATCTTGCGCAGGTTCTCGGCCTGCTGTTCCACCTTGCCGCCGTCCCAGGTGAGGCGGGTCAGCTTGGTCACGCCGTCCACCATCTCCGCCACGTCGGGGCCGAACTTTTCGCCGATCTGCTCCAGGGTCATCTCCGTGTCTTCCGCCACGTCGTGCATGATGCCCGCCACCACGGTATCCTCGTCCATGCCGAGCTCCGACAGGATGATGGCGACGTGCAGCGGATGGTTGATGTAGGGCTCTCCCGAACGGCGCAGCTGTCCGCCGTGGGCCTCTTTTGCCAACAGATAGGCTTCCTCGACGCGGGACGCGTCGCGGAGAGTGCCGTTCTTCTTCATGTTGGCCAGAATCTGGCTAAAGAGTTCCTGATCTTCCGTCATACTGCACACCTATTAGAAGGCAATTTTACTTTAAACTCCAGGCTTCATCAAGCTTTTTTTGCGTGAGCCGCACATTTTCCTCGCCGAACAAGGCGCGCAGGCGGTAGACGTCCTCCGCCGGGACTTCCCCCGGGATGCTGCGCTTTGCTGCGATCTTCTGCCGCTCCTTTTCCAGGTACACCGTGGCCCCGTGCCCGGCCAGGATATTGGTCAGCCTGCCGCGGCCCGCCTCAAAGGCCGCCGCGTCCGCGAAGCGCACCCAGAGCTCCCGCGGCCAGTCGTCGATATCCTGTACGCGTTCGCACACGAGCTTGCCCACCGGGTCGTCCCCCACGGACACCCGCCCGCGGATGAACACGCGGCGGTCCGGCTCCAGCACGTCCTTGTAGCGGTCGTAATCCCGCGGGAATACGATGATCTCCAGCGTGCCGGTCACGTCCTCTATGGTCACAAAGGCCATGATCTGGCCGTTTTTGGTGGTCTTTTTGGTCTTGGCGGTGATGATGCCGCCCACCACGGCGATCTGGCCGTCCGAGACCTCCGCCCGGCCGGTCTCCGGATCCACCGTAAAGTCCGCGGCGCCCGCCGTGGCGTACTTCTGCCACAGGGCGTCCACGTCCAGCATGGGATGGCCGCTTAAGTACACGCCCAGGACTTCCTTTTCAAACTGCAGGATCTCCTTGCTGGTGTACTCCTCCACGTCCGGCATGGTGATCCGCGCCATCGCGCGGTCCTCCTCGCCCATCATCTCAAACAGGGACAGCTGGCCCGCAAAGGCAGCCTTGCCCTGCCTGGCCTTGTCGTCCATGATCATCTCATAGACCATCATCTTCTGCCTGCGGTTGCCGGGCAGGGAATCCAGCGCGCCGGCCAGGATCAGGTTCTCCAGCGTGCGCTTGTTCACTTCCTTGCCGGTAAGGCGGCCGATCAGGTCGTCCAGATCGGCAAAGGGCCCGTGGGCCTCGCGCTCCGCCACGATGGTCTCGATCACGGAGCGGCCCAGCCCCTTGATGGCCGACAGGCCGTAGCGGATCTTTTTATCCTCCACCGAGAAGTTCCAAAAGCCAGTATTGATGTCCGGCGGCAGGATCTCTATATTCATCTGCCGGCACACGTTGATGTAGCCGATCACCGTCTCCGAGTGGTCGATGACGGAGGTCATGAGCGCCGCCATGAACTCCACCGGGTAATAGCGCTTTAAGTAGGCCGTCTGATAGGACACCACCGCATAGGCCGCCGCGTGGGACTTGTTGAAGGCGTACTTCGCAAAGTCCGTCATGTTGTCGAAGACCTTGTTTGCGGTCTCCTCCGGTATGCCGCGGGAGATGCATCCTGGCACGCCCTCGTCCGGGTTGCCGTATACAAAGTTCTGCCGCTCGCGCTGCATCACGTCGTTCTTCTTTTTGCTCATGGCGCGGCGCACCAGGTCGCTGCGCCCCAGCGTGTAGCCGCCCAGGTCCCGCACGATCTGCATCACCTGTTCCTGGTACACGATGCAGCCGTAGGTGGACTCCAGAATGGGCTTTAACAGCGGCGTATCGTAGGTGATGGCGCCGGGGTGCGTCTTGCCCTTGATGTAGAGCGGGATAAAGTCCATGGGGCCCGGCCGGTACAGCGCGATGCCGGCGATCAGGTCCTCTATGTTGCGGGGCTGCAGCTCCTTCATGAAGCTCTTCATGCCCTTGCTTTCCAGCTGGAACACGCCGTCGTTCTTGCCGGTGCACAGCGCGTCGAACACGACGGGATCCCCGTAGTCGATGCGGTTCATATCCAGTTTAAAACCGCGTTTTTTCTCGATATTGGCGATGCAGTTCTGGATCACCGTGAGCGTGCGCAGGCCCAGAAAGTCCATCTTTAACAGGCCCAGCTCCTCCAGCGTGGTCATGGTAAACTGCGTGGTGAGCATGCCTTCCTGCGAACGGGACAGCGGCACGTATTCCATCACCGGTTCCTTGCTGAT
>CACZPX010000165.1 GCA_902783095.1 uncultured Lachnospiraceae bacterium | reverse complement strand
TGCTGGAATAAAACGCGTTGCCGGAGAATTTGCGTCCGCCCGCCAGAACGTCGTTGCGGCCGGACTTTTCCGCTTCTATGCCGAAGCTTTGGACCGCCTTCAGGATCACGGAAAGCTGACGGTCCACGCTGTAATCCTCCGTGCGTACCAGAAACGTAAAATTGAGATTGCCAAGGTCGTGAAACACCGCCCCGCCGCCGGAAAGGCGCCTGGCCAGGCGCCCTCCGTCCTCTTCCAGCCGTGCGGTGCGGCATTCCTTCCAGGCGTTCTGGTTCTTGCCGATCACCACCGTATTCTGGTTCTGCCACAGGTACAGGATCATTTCCTGCTCCTGTACCTGCTCCAGCAGAACCCGTTCCACAGCCAGGTTGCGGTGCGGGTCAAACGACGTTCCGTTTACGATGCGGAGCCGTCTGATCATTTTTTGTAACGCAGCACCGGGTTTCTGGCGGCCAGGACTTCGTCCGGGCGGCCGATCTGCGCGTGGTGCGGCGCGTCGTGCATGAGCTGCGGATCATCATAGCCCAGCTGATACAGCTCGCGGAAGGTCTCCGCCGCCATATCCAGGGTGTCCTTGCTCTCCGTCTCGGTGGGCTCCAGCATCAGCGCCTCGTGGACGATCAGCGGGAAGTACATCGTCGGCGGATGGATGCCGCGGTCGATCAGGGACTTGGCGACGTCCAGAGCGGACACGCCGGTCTCCTTCTTGTACTCGGCCAGATCCAGCACGAATTCGTGCATGCAGACGTGGTCGAAGGCCGGGGTAAAGGTGCCCTTGATCTTCTCCATCAGGTAGTTGGCGTTCAGGACGGCGGTCTCCGCTGCCTCCGGAATGCCCTCTTTGCCCAGGGTGAGGATGTAGGTGAGCGCGCGCACCACCACCAGGAAGTTGCCCATGAAGGAGCGCATCTGGATGTGGCCTTCGCCTTCCATTAAGGCGGACTTGGGCAGGTACTGCGCCAGGAATTTCTTGCAGCCCACGGCGCCTGCGCCCGGACCGCCGCCGCCGTGAGGCGTGGCAAAGGTCTTGTGCAGGTTCATGTGCACGCAGTCAAAGCCCATGTCGCCGGGACGCACGATGCCCATAACGGCGTTTAAGTTGGCACCGTCATAGTAGCAAAGGCCGCCCGCTTCGTGCACCATGCTGGTGATCTGCAGGATGTTCTTGTCAAAGATACCCACGGTGTTGGGGTTGGTGAGCATCAGGCCGGCGGTATCGTCGCCCAGAACGGCCTTTAAGGCCTCCAGGTCCACGCCGCCCTCCGGATTGGAGGCCACGTTCACCACGTCAAAGCCGCACATCGCAGCCGTGGCGGGGTTGGTGCCGTGCGCGGAATCCGGCACGATGATCTTGGTGCGCTTCTTGTCGCCGCGCGCATCGTGATACTGCTTAATCAGCAGCACGCCGGTGAACTCGCCGTGCGCGCCGGCAGCCGGCTGGAAGGTCATGTCGTCCATGCCGGAGATCTCGCAAAGGAGCTTTTTGGCGCAGCCCAGGACTTCCAGGCTGCCTTCCACGTCGGCCTTGTCGGCCAGCGGATGCACGTCGGTAAAGCCGGGCAGGGCCGCCATCTCCTCGTCGATGCGGGGGTTGTACTTCATGGTGCAGGAGCCCAGCGGATAGAAGCCGCAGTTGACGCCGTGCACACGCTTGTTGAGCTCGGTATAGTGGCGGGAAATGTCCACCTCGGACATCTCGGGCAGCGCCGGTTTTTCCGCTCTCGTCATGCCGGCCGGGAGGCAAACCTCCGGTACGTCGCAGGCAGGGAGTACGGTCATCTTGCGTCCGGGTACGGACTTTTCAAAGATCAGCTTCATGCCAGCACCTCCTTTACGATGGAGATGGTCTGATCCAGCACGGCCTTGGAAACCTTCTCGGTCACGCACCACAGCATGCCGCATTCGGTGGGCAGGCCGCCCAGGATGTCTGCCTTCTTCAGAGCCGCAAGCACTTCCTCGCACTTGGGCATGGTCACCATAAACTCGTCAAAGAATTCGCCGTCGTATACCATGGAAACACCGGGCAGCTTGCACAGCTCGGCGGCCAGGTAGTGCGCCTTGCTCATGGACTGGGTCGCCGCCTGCGCCAGGCCGTCGGGGCCCATCACGGACAGGTACAGACCCGCCGTCAGCGCGCACAGCGCCTCGTTGGAGCAGATGTTGCTGCTGGCCTTCTCGCGGCGGATGTGCTGCTCTCTGGCCTGCAGGGTCAGCACGAACGCGCGCTCGCCCTTGTTGTCCACGGTCTCGCCCACGATACGGCCGGGCAGCTTGCGCATCATCTTGGTGGTGGAAGCCATAAAGCCCAGGTAAGGGCCGCCAAAGCTGATGGGCATGCCGAGCGGCTGGCCTTCGCCTACCGCAATGTCGGCGCCGCATTCGGCCGGGGT
>CACZPX010000164.1 GCA_902783095.1 uncultured Lachnospiraceae bacterium | reverse complement strand
TGCCATTCCGGAGATGGGACGGTTTTACCGCCACGTGCTGATCGAGAAGCGCTTCCCGCACCACGGCGCGGTGGCCTTTGGGCATCACGGCAAGGCGCTCTACGAGGTGTTCCGCTTCCTGGGCGTGAAGGATATTGGGTACAATCAGCCCAAGGCGCTGCCGTATCCCACCGAGAATCCATGGGAGTGACTCCCTGCGAGGCAAGTGCAAAGCACGCAGGCGAGCGGAGCGCGACGATCGCGGGGAGTGACGCAAAACCGTCATCCTGAACGCAGCGAAGGATCTCTTCCGTTACGGAAGGGATCCTTCTTTATTACAGCTCTGTCATCCTGAGCGGAGCCTGCCGCAGGCAGGCGGAGTCGAAGGATCTGATGGCGCAAAGCCGAGCAACCCGTCCTCAGCGCCTTGCGCTCCTACACCAGCGCCTTCCAGCTCTTTACACGCTCCAGCATGCCGGCCACGTCCAGCACGCCGTAGGCAAAGCCCTTGCGCACCAGCTCCGCGGGAACGTACTCGTCATACTTTTCAAAGACCGGGACCTCGTCCTTGTAGACCAGTTCCATCGGTTCCACGCCCTTATCCGCCTCTTCCGTGACGATCCGGAAAAAGCCGGCCGCGTCCGTCTGCATGGTAAACTGCAGATAGTAGGGGCGCGACGGATCCAGCCCTTTCAGCCCCAGCTTTTCGCCGCAGCGCAGCTTTAAAAACCGCTCCAGCGCCAGAAAGGCGTAGCTGCCCAGCCACGGGAACAGCGCCCACATCTTTCCGCCCAGATGGACCAGCGGATGGCCCTCCATGCCGGCCTTGGCAAACGTTTCCCGCGCGTCGCGCAGGCGGCATACGGCGTGCCGCATCAGGTAGGGGTAGGCTTTCTGCTCCTGCAGCACGCGGTACATCCGCTCTAAAATACGCGTGTGGATGTCGCCCGGCACGTCGCCGAAATACGCGGGGATGTTGCCCTTTACCAGCGTGCAGTATACCTCGCGCCGCTTGTGGTCCACCTCGTCTACGATCCAGACCCGCCCGGCAATGGCGATCTTGTCGCCCGCGGGCGGCGGCTTGACGATGGTGCCGAGCTCTTCCGAGCCGGCGTGCACCGTGTATTCGATATTCTCCTGAAAGACCGCGTAAAACTTGTAGTTATTGGTGATGCGCTCGCCGGTGATGCCCACGATCAGGCCGCCGTTTTCCGTGCGGTTGATGTGGTCCGCCGCGATCAGGTGGCGCAGCAGGACACGGTAGTCCTCCTGCGTGATCCGGGAAAAGCAGGAGAGCGGCAGCACGCGGGAGGCCAGTTCGCCCGGCGTCATCTCGCCGCAGGAGGCCAGCGTGCTCATGGTCTGGTGATAGAGCAGGGAGAAGGGCAGCCGGTCCATGCGCGGCGGCTCCACAAAGCGCTCCTCTATGTAAAGCTGCACCAGCGCGATCCCCTGGATCAGGTACCACGGGATCAGGTCGGGCATCAGGGCGCGCGCCTCGGGATGGTCCTCCCGCATCACGAACCACATCTCTGACGGATCGCCGCGGCGGCCGGTGCGGCCCATCCGCTGCAGAAAGCCGGAAACGGTAAACGGCGCGTCGATCTGAAAGGCGCGCTCCAGCCGGCCGATGTCGATGCCGAGCTCCAGCGTGGCCGTGGCGCACACGGACTGCAGGGAGTCGTCGTCCTTCATTTCCTCCTCCGCGCTCTCGCGGTAGGAGGCGGAGAGGTTGCCGTGGTGGATCAGGAAGCGGTCCGGCTCGTGATTGGCCTCGCAGTACTGGCGCAGATTCTGGCAGACGGCCTCGCACTCCTCACGGGAATTGGTAAAGATCAGGCATTTTTTGCCCCGCGTGTGTTCAAAGATGT
Organism: uncultured Lachnospiraceae bacterium; assembly: GCA_902783095.1. GTDB lineage: Bacteria > Bacillota > Clostridia > Lachnospirales > Lachnospiraceae > UBA3774. The sequence goes on along the minus strand of CACZPX010000164.1, from coordinate 5,520 downwards.
AGCCCATGCCGGGATCGGCCGCCTTGGGGGCGGTGTCCGTGGCCGGTTCCGGGACCGGCGTGGCAAGCAGGTCGGAAGCGCCTTCGTCCGCCTGGGGCTCCGTGTTGAAAAAGTGCTCCATGGACAGGCGCCAGATCTCCTTCCCGCCGTCAAAGGCCGGGATCACGGTCTGTCTGTGGCTGCCAGCGGACAAAAAGCGGCCGGCGGCCTCCGGTTCGCCCAGCGTGGCCGACAGGCCGATGCGCCGGGGATCGCAGCCCGCCGTGCGGCAGAGCCGCTCGATCAGGCAGAAGGTCTGCATGCCGCGGTCGCCGCGCAGCAGCGAGTGGACCTCGTCTATCACGATAAAGCGCAGGTCCCCGAACAGGGCAGGGATCTCCATGTGCTTGTTGATCATCAGCGATTCCAGCGACTCCGGCGTGATCTGCAGGATGCCGGCGGGCTTGCGCAGAAGTTTGCGCTTCTGCGACTGCGGCGCGTCGCCGTGCCAGCGGGTGACGGGGATGCCGGCCTCCTCGCACAGTTCGGTCAGCCGGCCGAACTGGTCGTTGATCAGCGCCTTGAGCGGCGCGATGTAGAGCACGCCCACCGTGCGCGAGGGGTCCTCGTCCAGCAGGGTGAGGATGGGGAAAAAGGCGGCCTCGGTCTTGCCGGAGGCGGTGGAGGCTGTCAGGAGCACGTTGTGGTCCGTGCCGAAGATCGCGTCGCCCGCGGCGTTCTGCACGCCGCGCAGCGTCTGCCAGCCGGAGCGGTAGATATAGTCCTGGATAAAAGGCGCATAGCGGTCAAAGACGTCCATCAAAACTCCTTTGTGTCAGACTCAGATGGTGAACTCCGCAAAGCCCTCGTCCGTCTCGTCGGAGACGGCCTGGGACGGTGCAAAGGTGAATTCTTCGGATTGCAGCAGGGTCTCCGCGGTCATGTCCGGGTGCTGGTACAGAAGGTCCAGCAGTTCGATAAAGTCCCGGATCACCTCGCGCGGGGTGATGTTGGCGTCCGCGCCGATCCGGATGTACTCCAGCCGGATGAAGGCGGCCAGTTCGTCCGTGCCAAGGCGCGGTTCATAGCCGTACAGGCCCGCGTGCATGGCGGTGAGCTTTTCGCACAGGACCAGCATCTCCTCCGCCGTGAGCGGCTCCAGCCTTATGACCGGCGCCAGAAGATCCCGCGCGCCGGGCCTGGAAAAGCGGCCTTCGGCCAGGCGGGAGCGCAGCGCCTCGTAGCTGTACACGCCCCGGCGCTTGTCCTCCACGGCCTGCGGCGTGGCCCCCATGATGATGCCCAGGTAGTGCGCCTTGCCCTGCAGGGTGTCGTTGTACATGGTGAGCATCTTCTCGTAGTTGTACTGGCGGGTGACCGCGTTGGGGATCTTGGAGATGTTCACCAGTTCGTCGATCATGATCATCATGCCGGCGTAGCCCGCCAGCCGGAAAAAGGCGGCGAAGAGCTTCAGGTACTCGTACCAGTCGTCGTCGGAGATGACGATATTCACGCCCAGCGTCTCTTTCGCCTCGCGCTTTAGGGTATACTCGCCGCGGAACCAGCGGACCACTTTGGCCCGGGTCTCGTCGTCGTCCGTGACGTAGGCGTGATAGTAGGCGGACAGCAGCCTGGCAAACTCAAAGCCGTGCACCAGCTCGCTCACCGCGTCGGTGACGGCGTAGATCTTTTTGTCCACGGCGGCGGTCAGCGCGGGATCCCCGGGGGCAAGGCCGGTCTCCTGCGCGGCCTGCGACTGGACGGAGCTGATCCAGCGGTCCAGCACCAGCGTCAGCGCGCCGCCCTCCGGCTTGGTTTTGGTGGACAGGTTGCCGATCAGTTCCCGGTAGGTGGCAAGACCCTGGCCGCGGGTGCCCTGCAGCCGGCGCTCCGGCGACAGGTCCGCGTCGGCCACGATAAAGCCGCGGTCCATCACGTAGTTGCGGATGGTCTGCAGCAGAAAGCTCTTGCCGGCGCCGTAGCGGCCCACGATAAAGCGGAAGGACGCGCCGCCCTCCGATATGACGTCCACGTCGTGCAGCAGCGCCTCGATCTCGCTTTTGCGGCCCACCGTGATATAGGGCAGGCCGATGCGCGGCACCACGCCGCCCTTTAAGGCGTTCAGCACCGTCTGCGCGATGCGCCGCGGGACTTTTCTGTTATCTTCCGTCATAGTGTTCTCCTTTTATACGGGGTCCTGCGTAAGAAGCGCCTGCAGGCCGGGCAGCCGCTCCAGATCTTCGCGGTAGTCTTCCACCACGGACAGGCGGTCGCCGTCGCAGTCCAGCACGGTGTCGCCGATCTCGTCAAAGAGCAGCTCGTTGATCATGTCCGCGGCCAGGGCCGGCATCAGATGCTCCGCCCGGATAACGGGCAGGACGTCCTCCCCGCGCAGAAGCCCCGCGAGGATCCTCTTCTGGACCGCGTCGAGGGGGCCTTCGTCCGCTTCGGGCGCGTCAGGCGCAACTGGCGCAGCGGCAGTGGGAGCATCAGGTGCCGCGGCGGACGCAGCGGTGGGTACGGCGGGTGCAGCAGCGGGAGCGGCAGGGCCGTCCGGCATGCCGCCGGCGCCCGGCAGGTCCAGCTCCGCCTCCGTGAGCAGGCTGTCCCGGGTGGTCTGCGCGTCCTTCCGGATGCGCTCCAGGCCGGACAGATCCAGCGTGATCCTGGGCCTTGCGGCCTCGGCGGCGGCCGCTTTGTCCGCCTCGATGACGGTCCGGACGTAAACCGAGGCCCAGGCTTCTTCCGGGCGCTCCTTTAAGTCGTGGCCGGTCTTCAGATACCGGCGCAGCAGCCGGTCCGTCTCGTGCAGAAAGGCGGAAAAGCGCTTTTTGTCAAAATACAGCGGTTCGTAGCGCTCCTCCCGCCAGGTACCGCCGCGGCAGAGATACCGTCTGCAGGCGGTGAGGCAGTAATCCGCGTCTTTGACGGGGCGGCGGTCCCAGTACACCGCGTTGGCCAGCGGGTGCCAGGGAAAGCCGTAGGTCCGCCCGAAACAGGCGCGGAACAGGTCCTTGTCGTCCTTTTTATAGTTTGCCTGCGCCGTCCGCCAGCTGGCGGCAAACAGGTGCGGGCCGTTTTCACATTTGGTGATCACCGGCGAGGCGGCAAACCTGGGGCCGGCCAGGGTGACCAGCGCGCCAAAGACCTCGCCGTCCGTGCGTTCTTCCGGCTTTTGCAGGATCAAAAGCGCCTCGTCCTGCGCCAGCAGCGCGGGATCGGTGTACCGCAGGGCGACGGCGGGCGGGATGCCGTGCAGCACCGCGTATTCCAGCATCCAGCGGTGCAGGTTTTCCCGGATGTCCGCCTCCCCAATGCCGGCGTCCAGGTAGCCGGTCTCAAAGGCCTTCATCTTTTCCAGGGCGTCCTCCGGCGAGTCCGTGCCGATCCCGTTTAAAAGCTCGTAGAGATACAGATAGGCAAAGGACGCGGGCACCTTTTGAAATTCGCCGCGGCGCACGCCGGTGCGCCAGGTGAAGTAGCCGCGCAGCTGCGGCACGTTCAGGTCGTGGTAGGTGGGAAAGTAATGCCGGAACTTCCCCTCCCAGGGGCGGTCGTCCGTGTAGTCCTCCATAGACTTCCCCTGCAGGTAGAAGATCTTGCACTTCTGCAAAAAAGAGCCGTTTCCCGGTTCGTAGAGCTTCAGCATCTCGCGGATGCGCGGCGGGATGGCCTCCTCCGGCGCGAGCCTTCTGCCGCCGTAGGCCGGCAGCAGCGTCTCCTGCCTGGCGGCGACGGCGTTTGGAACGCCGCCTAAGGAAACGGTATAGCCGCGCTGTTCGCCGGAAGTGACGGCGCGGTCGAACAGGCGGAAGACCACGGCGGGATCGGTGCGCCTGTCAAAGCGTACGCCCACCCATTTCTGACCCTGCATCCGGAAGGGCGCGGAAAGATAAGACGCGCGGAGCCGGACCAGGCAGTCCCTGCCGCATTTTAAGTCGCAAAGCTCTACGGTGCTCCCTGTCTCCGGATCCCAGCGCCGCATCAAAAGCGCCGCCCACTTTTCCGTGTGCGGATCCACCAGCACGGAAAAGCCGGGAAAATCCGCCCATTTGTGCTGCTCTTTGATGCCGTAGGTTTCCGCGGCGTAGGCCGCAAGGTCCGACAGGGTCACGTATGCTCCTTTCCCGCAAAAGTCTCCGATGCCGGCGGGGTTTAAACCGCGGCGATCTCGGCCGCCACCCGCGCCAGCAGGGTGCGCGGCAGGACCACAGGCTTTCCGGTTGCTTCTGCAAACATCCGCTTCATCTCACAGGTGAACCCGATGCAGTCCAGTACGATAAGGTCCGCGTCGGCGTCTTTGATCTGCAGCGCGGCCGCCGCGACGTCCGCCGCGTCCCCGTAGGGAGAGACCGCGATGGTGCGGCAGTTCCGTACAAAGGCCTGCCACTTCTTCTGGTTCTGCTCGATCTGCAGCGGAGAAGGGGTGACCGTGATGATGCTGGAGCGCCTGGTCAAAAGCGGCACCACGCGCTGGATCAGGTCGTTGGGGAAGAGCAGCGGCACGTGCGCCGTCAGCTCCGGCGGAAAGGCGCCGGTGCAGAAGACCAGGATCAGCGCTACCCCGGCGGCCTCCAGCTCGTTTATGGCGGTCTGCAGGCGGGGGATCACGTACTTTTCGGCAAAGGTCACGGACGTGCCGTCCACGAGCCGCGAGACCAGCACGTAATCACCGTCCTGCGGCGCAAAGGCCGCGATCTCCTCACGGGAAAGGCCGTCCAGGCCGCCCCGTTCCAGAAGCTCCACGTCCGGACCCAAGAGGTCCATAATGTCTGCCGTCACGTCCACGCGCGGGGCCTGGCCTACGGTTATCGCGCCGATCTTCATGCGGGATCCTCCCTCCAAAAACTATCGTACCCATCATTATAATTCATGGAGGGAGAGCGTGCAAGCAAAGAGGCGGCGGTTTGCCGGAGAATAAAAGAAGAAGATAAGAAAAAGCCCCGGCCGGGGATGGCCGGAGCTTATGCAAGGGGCGGTTCGTCCGCCGGCTGTTCCTCTGCCGGCTGTTCCTCATCCAGCAGATCGTCCAGGGTGATGGCCTTCATGTCCGCTTCCGTCGGAGCCTCCATGGCGGCCACGCGGCGCGCCTGGTTGGTGATGATCTCCTCAAACATGTTGCGGACCTCGCGCGCGTTGGCGAAGTTTTCCCGCTTGGTGAACTTGCGCAGCACGATCATCTCGTGGATGTGCGGGCGTACGTCGTCGTCTACCGTGTAATCGTAGCGCGTGCAGTTCTGGTAGAAGATGCCCTCCAGTTCCTCCACCGTGTAGTCCGGAAACTCGATATACTTGTTAAACCGGGACTTTAACCCCGGGTTGCTGTTGATAAAGCGCTCCATGGGCTCGGTGTAGCCGGCCACGATCACCACCAGGTTGTCGCGGTTGTCTTCCATGGCCTTTAAGATGGTGTCGATGGCCTCTTCGCCAAAGGTGTCGTCCTTTTTGGCCAGCGAATAGGCCTCGTCTATAAACGGCACGCCGCCAAGCGCCTTCTGGATCTGCTCCTGCGTTTTGATGGCGGTCTGGCCCACGTAGCCT
>CACZPX010000163.1 GCA_902783095.1 uncultured Lachnospiraceae bacterium | reverse complement strand
TCCCCCATGGAGCGGATCAGCAGGTAGGGCTTGTATTCGTTCCTGTTTTCAAACGACGCCCAGCCCACGGTCTCCCATCTTGTGACGTCTTTGATAAAGTCCTGCGCAAGCGCCCGGTCGCACAGTGCGCCGTCCAGCTCCCGGTACAGGCCCATCCAGCCGCCGTTTTTGACCGTCTCGTTTTCCTTCATCCAGGACAGGCCGCTGTCCGCGCCGGCCAGCACCGCGGTAAACAGCGTCATAGACAGTATGATCCCCAGCACCGTCACGGCGGTGCGCACCCGGTTCTTTTTTAAAGAAGCCAGGGTAAACCGAAACAGTACGCCCATGGTTCACCTCCGGATCTTCTCGTCGCGGACGATCCTGCCGTCCTCGATGGCGATGATGCGGTCCGCCTGCAGCGCGATGTTCTCGTCGTGGGTGATGATCACGAGCGTCTGCCCGTAGGTCTTGTTGGAGTATTTGAGAAGCTCTACGATCTCCTGGCTGTTTTTGGAATCCAGGTTGCCGGTCGGTTCGTCCGCGAGCACGATGGATGGCGCGTTCATGAGCGCGCGCCCGATGGACACCCGCTGTTGCTGGCCGCCGGAGAGCTGGTTGGGCAGGTACAGCCTGCGGTCCGCCAGATCCAGGACGTGCAGCAGTTCCTCCAGGCGCGCCTGGTTCACCTTTCTGCCGTCCAGCAGGACCGGCAGCGTCATATTCTCCTCTACGGTGAGCACCGGGATCAGATTGTAAAACTGGTAGATCAGGCCCACCTCGCGGCGGCGGAACACGGCCAGCTGCTCGTCGTTCTGCGCGTACACGTCCTGCCCGTTCATCAGAATGCGCCCGGACGTGGGGCGGTCCACGCCGCCCAGGGCGTGCAGCAGGGTGGATTTGCCGGAGCCGGACGGGCCGATCACGGCCAGGAATTCTCCCTTTTCAATGGAAAACGACACGCCGTCCAGCGCGCGCACCTCGCTTTCGCCCTCTCCGTATACTTTGGTCAGTTCTTCGATCCTTACAAGTTCCATTGTCGGTCCCTCCTCGGGTTTTCTGACTTCAGTATATCCGGTGAAAGTGACAATCCGGTGACTGTTTTACAGCGTGCTCTTATAGAAGCGGATCTCAAAGTGCGCCCCGCCCTGCGGCCGGTTTCCGGCCGTGACGGTGCCGTCCTGCCCGGTGATGACCATGCGGGCCAGGGCCAGTCCGATGCCGATGCTGTCCGGGGCGGCGTTGCCGCCGCGGTAGAAGCGTTCAAAGACGTGCGGCAGGTCCTCCGCCGCAAAGCCCTCTCCGGAATCCTCTATGACGATCTGCGTATAGAGGGCCGTCGTCTGCGCGGTAAGCCGCAGGCTCCCGCCGTTTTTCATATGCTCCATGCAGTTTTTGACGATGTTGCCGACGGCCTCCTGCGTCCACGCGGGGTCCACGCACACCGTGCTGCCGTCGCTTTGGATCACCAGCCTGATGCCGCGCAGTTCAAAGGAGACGGCCAGCGGTTCCACGGCCTTCATGAGCAGGCCGCGCACCGGCGTATCGCGCGGCTCGAACGTCACGGTCCCGGCGTCCAGTCTGGACATCTTTAAGAGCGTCTCCACCAGCCAGCTCATCTTCTCCTGCTGCAGCCGCAGATCCCGCAGCAGCGCCGCGCGCCGGTCGGGCTCCGTCTCCCGGCCCAGCATCTGCGTGACCAGCGTCATGGAGGTGAGCGGCGTCCGCAGCTGATGGGAGATGTCCGCCATGGCGTCCGCCAGCAGGTGCTTTTCCTGCCGCAGGCTGTCCGCCTGCTCCGAAAGCCGCAGCGTCATCTTGCGCAGTTCGCTCTGCAAAATGGCCAGCTCTCCCTCGTCGCTGTCGCTTACCAGCGCTTTTTCCTGTCCGTGCAGAACGCGGTCGATCTGCTCCGCCATCCGGGCGATGGCCCGGTAACGCCGCTGTAAAAACAGGACGTGCGCAAGCAGCATCAGCGCGCCGCAGCCAAGCGTCACGGCCCAGCCGGGCACGGACAAAAACCGGCAGAGAAGGGTCCCTGCCGCGATCAGTACGATGTCTGTGATGATTTCTGTCAGATAGGCTCTGTTTCTCATGTCTCCTCTAATCCACCCGGTATCCCAGGCCGCGCACCGTCCGGATGATCCGGGGCTGCGCGGGATCCTCTTCGATCTTTTCCCGCAGGCGCTTGATGTACACGGTCAGCGTATTGTCGTTGACATAGTCGCCCGCCGCGTCCCAGATATCCTCCAGAAGCTGTTCCCTGGTGAGCAGTCTGCCGCGGTTGGTGAAAAACTGGTGCAGCAGCCGGTATTCCAGCGCGGAGAGCATCAGCTCCGCCCCGTCCTTTGTGACGGTCCCGCTCTCCGTATCGAGCAGGATGGGGCCCACCGCGATCACCGGGGACCTGCCGCCGCTGCGCCGCAGCACGGAACGGATGCGGCTGACCAGTTCCCGCGGGCGGAAGGGTTTGGTGATATAGTCGTCCGCGCCGAGGTCCAGCCCGCGCACCACGTTGTTTTCCGCGTCGCTGGCGGTCAGGAAGATGACCGGGAGCTTCTGTTCCCTTGCCGCGCGGCATACGCCGAAGCCGTCGCCGTCCGACAGGGCGAGGTCCACCAAAAGCAGAGACGGTCTGCCGCTTCGCAGCGCCTTGCACGCCGCCTGCTCGCCGGCTGCCGTCTCCACCTCAAAGCCCTCGCTCTCCAGATAGGCAGTGAGGGAACGCACGATATCCGCGTCGTCTTCTACCAATAACAGCTTTGTCTTCATATACTCGTCTTAGTGGGATGCTCTTCCGTGCGGCCGCTTCGGACACGCTCCCGCTTCGCGCTTTGTCGTAGCGGTACTCGCGTGCCCGAAGGGTAAAGCTCAAGCTGCGCAAGCTTGCTTTCGCTAAGTGCCGACGAGTCGCGAGATTCCTTCGCGGCGCCGCACGGACTTCGCATCCTGCCGCGGACACGCACGGAGCATAAAGGGATTATTGTCTGCGCTGCCGCACCACCTCAAAGGCCAGCACGCCGGCCGCCACGGAGGCGTTCAGGGAATCGATATCCCCCTTCATGGGGATGGAAGCCACGAAGTCGCAGGCCTCGCGCACCAGGCGCGAGACGCCC
>CACZPX010000162.1 GCA_902783095.1 uncultured Lachnospiraceae bacterium | reverse complement strand
GCTCTCCAGCATGTCCAGGTCCGGCTGGTTTTTGCCGGTCTCCCAGTTGCTGACCGCCTGTCTGGTCACGTGCAGCTGTTCGGCCAGAGCGTCCTGCGTGATGCCTTTCTGTCTGCGGATCTTCCGGATATTTTTCGCAACGTCATTCATCTGCCTGCCTCCGCTGTTGCCCGGCGCAGCGGGACCCGCCCGTGATGCGCCTTTTTCTGCCCTGACCCTATCATGATAAAACGACAAAGTCACGCAAGAATTGCTTGCGTGACTCTGTTTTGGCAGTTTTGTCGATGCCGGCCAGCTTTACGCCGTTCTTACTCCAGTCCCGTTCTGGCCCAGACGTAGTTTTCGTCTTCCAGAATGGCGCGGCCCTCGTCGGTCAGCAGCCAGTCGCGCAGGGCGCGCACCGGGCTGTCGGCGGGCTCGCTCTTGCGGATGACCACGTAAAAGTCGTTCGTCAGCGGGTACTGCGCCTTCTCGATGGACTCGTTGGAGGGTTCCACGCCGTCCACGCTGATCAGCTTTAAGGACGGGTTGGCGTGCATCAGGTTGGCGTAATAGTACACGGAATAGCCGATGGCGCCGCCGCTGCCGTCAAAGGCCGCCACGGAATCGATCAGGCCGCCCATGGTCCCGACGCGCAGGTCGGTGGGCGGATCCATCGGCTTCTCCCCCTTCATCAGAAGCTTCATGAACAGGGTCTGGCTGCCGGAATCCTCGTTGCGCTGGAAGGGCTTGATCTCGCCGGCCTCGCCGCCCACTTCGCTCCAGTCGGTGATCTTGCCGGTGTAGATGTCGTACAGCTGCTGCACGGACAGGTCGTCCACTTTGTTGTCCACGTTCACCATGAACACCAGGCCGTCGCGGCCCAGCGGCTCGATCTCAAAAGCGTCAAAGTCGTCCTTGTACTGTTCCTTAATGTCTTCCGGCGCCTCGTACACGATCCACAGATCGGGCGTATACTCGCCTTCCTTGTCGTTTAACATGGCCTCCCAGATGGAGCCCGTGCTGTTTAAGTTAAAGCTCACCATGGACTCGGACGTCTCCTGATCCACGCCGCAGATCTCGCGGTAGATGCGCGCAAGCAGCGGATGATTGGCCGTGGAACCGTCGATCCAGGGATAGTGCTCCGCATCGATCCCCGCGATGGGCAGTTCGCCCGGCGCGCGCGTTGCGGCTTCCTCTGTGGTAGGGGCTTCCGTTGTGGGCGCCTCCGTAGTCGGGGCTTCCGTTGTGGGGGCTTCCGTTGTGGGGGCTTCCGTGGTCGTAGCCTCTGTCGCGGGCGCCTCTGTGGTGGGCGTCTCCGTTGCGAGTGCCTCTGTGGTCGCTTCCGTCTCCTGCGGTGCGGCCGTCGTTTTCGGCTCGCTGCTGCCGCAGGCCGTCAGGCTAAGTGCCATCGCCGCCGCGCACAGCAGGCTGATCCATTTCTTCATAGGTTCCTCCTTGTCAAGGGAAACGGCCGCGTTCGGCCGTCTCCGGTTTCTATTTGGAGCAAATCCAGCAAATGCTCCCGAATCTGCTTCATGTTCCGGTTTCCATACTCTTTTGTGCAGTCCGCCCGTCCCAAAACGCACGGCCCGGGCGCCTCTCCGCAAACGCCATGCATCATAGCACCGATTCTATGCGAAAGCAAGTCCGGTCGGCGTCAAATGATGACAGGAAGGACCGTCCCCGTGTCTCAGTCGGCGTCAGGTGATGACAGGAAGGACCGTCCCCGTGTCTTCTTTTCAGGCATGTTTCCGCATCCGCCGAAACAAAATGACGCAGATCACGGCGGACAAAAGCGAGCCCAGCGGCGCCGCAAGCCCCATGGGCCAAAGCGTGTGCGGGAAATACCTGGACGCCAGCCAGGCGCCGGGCACGCGCACCGTCACCACCGAGATGAGATTGTGCAAAAAGGAATAGCCGGACCGCCCGCAGGCACTGAAATAGCCGCTGAAGCAGAAATGGATGCCGGCAAGCGCCACGTCCAGGCTGTAGGAGCGCAGGTACTGCCCGCCCAGCAGGCTCACCTGCGGCTCTCCCGGCGCAAACAGGCTCACGATGCCGTCTGACGCAAACTGGCAGACGATAAAGACCAGCAGCCCAAAGCCCACGCAGACCGCGGTCCCGATGCCCAGCGCCTTTCTGCCCCGCTCCGGCCGCCCCGCGCCGATGTTCTGCGCAGCCGCCGCGGAGACGGTGGACAGCATGGCGGAAGGCACCAGAAAGACAAAGCTGATAAATTTCTCCACGATCCCCACGGCGGAAGCCACGTCCACGCCGCGGCCGTTGGCGATGCGCGTGATGATCAGAAACGAGATCTGGATCACGCCGTCCTGCACGGCGATCGGCGCGCCGATGCCCAGCAGGTCCCGGCACAGCTTTGCGTCCGGCCGCAGGCCCTGCCTGCTAAGGCGGATATCCGGGTTCTTTCGCTGAAACACGACCACGGCGATCCCCACGGAGACCGCCTGCGCCGCGACCGTCGCCGCGGCGGCGCCCGCCGCGCCCATGCCGAACGCGCCCACCAGCAGATAGTCCAGGCCGATGTTGATCACGCCGGCGATCGCCACGAACACCATGGGGCTTCGGGTATCCCCCAGGCCGCGGAAGACGCTGCTCACCACGTTGTAGGCGACGATGAACGGCACGCCCGCAAAGCAGATCAGCAGGTACTGCCTGGCCTGCGCAAGGGCCTCCGCAGGCGTGGAGAGCACCGTAAGGATGCCGTTTGCCGCAAGCAGCAGCACGACCGTCACAAGCACCGCAAAAGCGGCAAAGAGCGTGACGGAATTGCCTATGTAGCGTCCCGCGGCGGCCCGGTCCTTTGCCCCTACCGCGCGCGCCACGCAGACCGTCGTCCCCATGGCCAGCCCGATGATGATCACGGTGAGCATGTGCATCACCTGGCTGCCCACGGCTACCGCCGTGATGGGGCCCGTCCCGTTAAACTGTCCCGTGATAAAAAGATCCGCCAGCCCGTAAAACGTCTGCAGGAAACTGGCGATCAGATACGGTACCGAAAACCGCAGGATCTTATGAAAAATGTTGCCTTCTGTCAGATCGATCTGCATCTTTTGTCTCTTTACTGTCTTTCTTTCGGCGCGCGCCGGCGTTTTTTCCGGCGCCCGTCCGGTCTGTCATTGCACGCTCTGCTTTCCGAATACGGCGGTGGTCAGGTAAAACAGGGGTCTTGCATGGCGGTACAGCCCGTACAGGATCCTGGTTTTGAGCGGTTTTTTGCGAAAGCTGTCTTTCGCAGCCAGCAGCAACTCCTCCGCCATCCCGGCCAGCGGATCTTCGCGGACCGGCCTGGCGCGTTTAACGTACGCCATCGCCTTTCTGCCGCCCTCTTCCTGCAGCAGTTTCCGGTCGATCCCCGCGGCGGCCAGCTCCTCGCAGCGCCGGACGGACAGTACGAACCGGTCTTCCTCCGCCTTGCGCATGCGGCTTCTGCAGATGCTGCCCGGCCGGACTCTGTAATGATACAGCGGCCTGCGGATATAGCAGATCTTTTCCGCCCGCAGCACCGCCTTGTGGGTGAACGCATGGTCCTCGTATACGACCCCCTCTTCAAAAGGGAGCCCGTCCAGCAGTTCCCTGCGGTACAGCTTGTTCCAGACCGGCGTTCCGCCAAGGCGGAACAGGTACTGTTCGATATACGCCTTCGCGGTGAGCTCGCCGCCCTCCCCGGAAAACTTAGGCCAGACCTCCTCCGTACCGGAGGGTCCCCTCCAGTTGCAGAACAGCACCAGATCCGCCCTTTCCGTCTGTGCCAGCCGGTACGGGACCCCGCAGTAGTCGGGTTCCACCCAGTCGTCGCTGTCCACGTACATCAGGTATTGCCCGCTGGCGCACGCTGTTCCGGCATTGCGCGCCGCGGAAAGGCCGCGGTTCTCCTGATGGATCACCCGGACGCGCGTATCCCGCGCCGCGTAGGCGTCGCACAGGGCGCCGCAGCGGTCCGGCGAACCGTCGTCCACCAGAATGATCTCGATCTCCCGCAGCGTCTGCGCCAGCAGGCTTTCCACACACTGCGGCAGCCACGCCTCCGTTTTATAGACGGGCACGATCACGCTGACCGCCGGTTCCGGCGCGGATATGAACGCTGTCCCGGGCAGTTCACTCAAAGGATACCCCCAGCTGCTTTGCACAGTCCATCAGCATCGCCAGATCAAACGGCATCTCTGCGGCGGCGTCGCCCTCCGCGCGCAGGGACAGGCGTTCCCCGGAGGCATATTTTACCCACAGGTGCCAGTCGTGCGCCCGCACGCTGTTGGCCTTATGCCAGCCGTTATGTTCCACTGCGCCGCAGCGTGCCAGCACGTCCGCCAGGCCGCCCGCCAGAGGATCGTCCGCCTGCAGCGTAACGGAATACTGCCCGATGATATAGGAATCCCCGGAAATGCTCAGTTCCATCTGATAGGTTCCGTCGGCGTTTTTGTCCATCGTCCAGGCGTAGTGCCCGTTCGGCCAGGTCTCGTCCAGGCCGTACTGACCGGCAAGATCCTTGGAAAACGTAAGCATAAACTCGCTGATATCCTTCGACTCGATCTGCCTGGGCAGATCCTCCGAAAAGTCCCGGATCTCCAGAAGGGCCGCCTTTTCCTCTTCACGCACGAAGCGGTACATATGGCCCTCCGCGTCCAGGATCTGCTCATAGGCGGTCAGGCTGCCGTCTTCTTCCACGGTGAGTTCCGACATGATGCCGAAGTTCTCTCCCGGCAGGGGTTCCAGCACCGGACGGTACCCTTCGCTGTTCAGTACAAAGGCGTAGGTCTCCTTCCAGTCCCCCTGGGTATAGCGCATCTCGCTGTTTTCGATGTCCAGCATCGCGCTGCCGTTGACGTCCACCCAGTGCCCCTGCACCGCCTGCAGCTTCGGATCCATGGTCTCTCCCCCGCACCCCCACAGGACCGCCGCAAGCAGCAGGCCCGTCAGAATACTCATGATCATCTTTTTTCGTTTGCCGGCTTCAAAGGAATGTCTGTTGTCCATGCCCGTCATGGCGGTGTCCTCCTCCGTCCCCTGTATGGTTAAAAGCCGTCTCCGGTCCGCACAAAGGCGC
>CACZPX010000161.1 GCA_902783095.1 uncultured Lachnospiraceae bacterium | reverse complement strand
TTGAGTTCCAGCAGGGTCTTGAACATCACCGCGTATTCCAGCGGGGTATTCTGCGCCTGCGTGGAGATCCGCTCCGAAAACAGAACGCGCTCCCCCTGCAGACAGCCGACGACGATATTGGTGTTGCCTACGTCAATGGCCAGGATCATAGTGTCCTCCTTATCTTTTCTGCGGCTCCTTCCGCCGCGCAGCCGGTCAGACGGCAGACGTCTTCGCGGCCGTATTGGGGCGCGCGGAAGATCTGCGTCCCGCCATCATCTTGCCGAGCACCAGGCCGAGCGCCACCGTGATGATGGCTGCGACCACGGCCTCCAGCACGCCGTTAAAACTCACCACGCCGGCGATCACGTTGATCACCGCGTCGCCGCTCATGCCCATCGCTGCAGCATAGGCCTCCTTGTACAGCACGTAGATGCCGCCCATCACCAGGATGGTGTTGGTCATCGCGCCGGACATGCCCGCGTACGCATAGGCCAGCTGCTGCGGCGTCTTCTTTTTGGAAAAGACCGCAAGCGCGGCAAACAGGCCACCGCCTACTGCCAGCGCGGCCGCGACCAGCACCACCGTCAGGCCGGTGCTCTCCGGCTGCACGGTGCGGTTTAAGAACAGCCACACGGCCAGCGCCAGGATGGCTGCGGCGACGGCTTCCACGACGGTCTGCGTCTTTTTGCTGCCGCCCGACAGCAGTTTTACGAAAAAGTGATACACGTAGTAAGGGACCACGCCCACCAGGATGCGCGGCACAAAGCAGATGAGCGCGCTGCGGATAATGCCGGTCCAGCCCACCACGTTATAGGCCAGCACGGGTGAAAAGACAAAGGCCGAGAGCGTAGCGGCCCGGAACGTATTGTTTAAGAAACTGGTAAGACCGAACACGAAGCCCAGAAAACCGCCCAGCTTCGGTCCCAGAAACAGTGATCCGATGATCACCGGGATGTGTACGATGGTGGCGTTGATCACCCCAAGGGGGATGTAGCCCAGCGACGTAAAAGTCATGACGGCGATGACGGTCGTAAGCAGCGCCGTCAGCACCAGTCCGTGGATCTTTTCGTTCTTCATTTTTTAAAGTGCTCCTTGCATGATGTTACTGTTCCCGCGGGGGATACAATACAGCTCGCATTATAGCACAATCTTTTTAAATGAAAAGGGCTTTCGGAAATGTACAAAAGTGTTCTTCGCGTGCGCAGCGGAGGCGGCCCCCTCTTCCGTTCTTCCCCGTTCCTACAGCAGGTAGGCGCGGATCAGAGCCTCCGCCACCTTCACACTGAGGGGTGTGTATTGTGTTTCGGACGTCAGGATCAGACCTTCCCCCGGCAGCAAGCCGCTGCGTATATACGCCTGTTCTTTTCGGACTGCCCGTTCAATATAAGCCGGGTCGTCCATCATCCCCTGATGCTCCCAATACCAGGTCTTTCTGGTCCGCACGTTCAGCACCGTATAATCCGGATAAACCGTTCCGAATCCCGGCAGTTCATACGGGGCCTCATAACGGTAAGGGATATGGTACCTGTTAAGCAGGTTTGCTATGATCAGTTCCGACTTGGACCGTACCCGTTCTCCCCGGTCCGTGATGTACTCCGGTGCATCCTCGGCAAAACCGAGTCCCGTATATGGCTTTTCCATCCATTCCTTGACAAACAGTTCGTCCGGAAGCACCAGCGGCGTGACCAGTTTCTGCCGGTCTTCCGAGAGCATCGGATATACGCCTTCCAGTGTCTGTGATTCATATACTCCCAGGTACTGAAGCAGGCAGTCCTGCTCCGTTTTGATCACGTTCAGCACTTTCCTGTCGTAATCTTTCTGCGCCAGCCTTTCGGCCACGGCGCCGTCCCGCAGATAGCTGCCCTGTCTGTCCGATCGCGTTTCTCTGTGATAGAATTGCACCCTTCCCCCGGCTTTTGCTGATCCGCAGTGTTCCCGCGGGCTCCGTCCGCTGCCGTTCCTCGATCCGGGCGCGCATTTTTTCCAGAAATAGTTCCCTTTCCCGAAGCTTATCGATCAGTTCTTCCATTGTTATCCTCTTATGTGATCCATGTTTTCTCAAAGGCTCCCCGGCGCTCACCCACCGGCGGACGCAATCTGCCCTTTTTTATGGTTGCGTCCGCCTGCGGCGCTAAGTTTCCCTCGTTTTGGTGGGGTTTTCAGATCCGCGGGCGGACGCAATCTGCCCTTTTTTATGGTTGCGTCCGCCTGCGGCGCCCGGTTTCCCTCGTTTTGATGGGGTTTTCAGATCCGCGGGCGGACGCAGTTTGCCCTTTTTTATGGTTGCGTCCGCCTGCGGCGCCCGATTTCCCCCGTTTTGGTGGGTTTTTCAGACCCGCTAGCGAACGCAATCTGCCCTTTTTTATGGTTGCGTCCGCCTGCGGCAGAATAATTCGACCCGCATCTGCGGGAAAGAATGGTTATAAGAATCTCAATAGTCGAAGCGCAGCACCGCTACGCCGTAGCCCGGCAGCGGAAAGCCCACCGACCAGTCGCGGCCGTCGCAGTCCTTCTTTTTCGCGGTGTAGGTGCGGTGTTTTCTGCGGCAGGTCTCGTAGTCTTCCTGCGCGGACAGCACCAGGCGATAGCGGCCGGGCACCGGAACGCCCACGCGGTAGTCCGGATAGGCCACCGGCGTAAAGTTGATCACAAACAGCAGGTTGCCCCTGCCGTCCGGCGCCTTGCGCACAAAACTGAAGATGCTGCGGTAGGCGTCGTCCGCGTTGATCCACTCAAATTCCGGGAACCCCCGGTCGTTCGCGTACAGCGCAGGATGCTCGCGGTACAGCGTGAGCAGGTCCTTAAAGAAGGCCTGCAGGCGCCTGTGCCGGGGCTTTTCCAGCAGGAACCAGTCCAGTTCCCGCTCTTCGGACCACTCGCGGCGCTGTCCGAAGTCCTGCCCCATAAATAGCAGTTTTTTGCCGGGATGCCCCATGAAAAAGGCGTAACCCGCCATCAGGCCGGGGAACTTGTGCTCGTCGTAGCCGGGCACCTTCTCCAGCATGGATTTTTTTAAGTGCACCACCTCGTCGTGCGAGAGGACCAGGATAAAGTTCTCGCTGCCGGCGTAGGTGAGGCCGAAGGTGAGCTGATTGTGATGGTAGCTGCGAAACAGCGGATCGTTGCTCAAATACTCCAGAAAATCGTGCATGAAGCCCATATTCCACTTGAACGTGAACCCCAGGCCGCCGTCCTTTGCAGGCGCGGTCACGCCGGCCCAGGCGGTGCTCTCCTCCGCGATCATCACGGCGCCGGGATTGCGCTCGGCCATGATGCTGTTGACGTGCCGCAAAAACTCCACCGCCTCCAGGTTGGCGTTCCCGCCCTCCCGGTTGGGGGTCCACTCGCCGTCCTTTTTGCCGTAATCCAGATACAGCATGGAGGCCACCGCGTCCACGCGCAGGCCGTCCACGTGACAGCATTCCACCCAGTACAGCGCGTTTGCGATCAGGAAATTCCGGACCTCGGGGCTGGAATAGTCGAACACGTGCGTGCCCCACTCCGGATGCTCGCGCTTTTTGGGATCCGCGTATTCAAACAGCGGTTCCCCGTCGAACATGGCAAGCCCGTGCGCGTCCTTGGGGAAATGCGCCGGCACCCAGTCCAGGATCACGCCGATCCCGGCCCCGTGCAGCCGGTCCACCAGATACAGGAAATCCGCGCGGCTGCCGTAGCGGGAGGTCGGCGCGTAATAGCCGGTCACCTGATAGCCCCAGGAGCCGTCAAAGGGGTACTCGGCAATGCCCATCAGCTCCACGTGCGTGTAGCCCATCTCCAAAACGTAGCCGATCAGCAGATCCGCCAGTTCCCGGTAGGAGTTGAAGCTCCCGTCCGGTTTGCGCATAAAGCTGCCGGGATGCACTTCCAGCACGGCCATCGGCGCGGAACAGGGATCCCGGCGGGTCCTGGCCTCCTGCCAGGCGCCGTCCGTCCAGGGATACTCCCCCGCTGGCGCGATCACAGAGGCCGTCTCCGGGCGAAGCTCCGCCTGGAAGGCGAAGGGGTCCGCCTTGTCCAGCGCCCTGCCGTCCTTGGTGACGATATGGAATTTGTAGCTCTCCCCGGCAAAGGCCCCGGGCACAAAACACTCGTAGATATCATCGGCGGCGCCGGTCTGCATCGGATCCGCCGCGGGGTCCCAGTCGTTGAACCCGCCGATCACGCTCACGCGCGCCGCGTGCGGCGCCCAGACCGCAAAGTATACGCCGGCAACGCCGCCGCGCTCCTGCGGATGCGCCCCCAGTTTTTTATAGATCTCGTAATGTGTCCCATGGCCGAACAGATACCGGTCCAGAGAGGAAAAAAGGCTGTCGTTCTTCATACCGCCATTCTATCAGAACCGCCCGTATATTGCAATTTTGACATTGATCTCTTTCGATGATAGAATGAAAAACGCGCGGCCGCGGGCCGGCAGTTTTTACCGTCCGGACCGTTTCGCGCAATCTGCAAAAAGGAGCCTTCCGCATGAAAAAAGAGATCGTCAAAGTCCAGGAAGCACTGCAGGCCGCCGGGCTGGATGCGCTCTACGTATCCTCCTCCGACTACCATCAGTCCGAATACGTCAACGCACACTTCCATTTCCGTGAATATTTAAGCAACTTCAACGGCTCGGCCGGCACGGTGATCGTCACAAAGGACGGCGCCGGCCTGTGGACCGACAGCCGCTACTTTATCGCCGCGGCGCAGATGACGGAGGGCACCGGCATCGAACTGCACAAGCAGGGCCTGCCCGGCGTTTTGGACCCGCTCCCCTGGCTGGAGCAGAACCTGCCGGAAGGCGCCAAACTGGGCGTGGACGGCAGGACCGTCAACGTGAACCTGGGGCGGGATCTCGCCGCGCTGATGGAGAAAAAGCACGGCGCCCTGGTGCAGATCGACATGGCTTCCCAGGTCTGGGAAGGCCGCCCCGCGCTTGTCGGCACGCCCATCTACGTGTGGGACGAAAAGTACGCCGGCAGGAGCGCAGCCGACAAGCTGGCCGACCTGCGCGCCGCCATGGCGGCCGAACAGGCGCAGCTGCACGTGATCGCCACGCTTGACGACATCGCCTGGCTCACCAACCTGCGCGCCGCCGACATCGCCTATACGCCCATGCTCATCTCCTACATGCTCGTCACGGACAGCGAAGCCGCGCTGTACGCGCTGCCGGGCGCCGCGGACGAGACCGTCAAGGCCCATCTGGACAAGGCGGGCATCGCCCTGAAGCCCTACGCGGACTTCTTTGCCGACCTGGCTGCCTGCGCCAAGGGCCGCGCCGTGCTGCTGGATCCCGCCTGCGTCAGCTACGAGATCTTCCGCCTGACCGGTGAGAACGCCGCGAAGGTGATCCAGCGCCGCAACCCCACCAAGCTGCCCAAGGCCGTCAAGAACGCGACCGAGGTGGCCGGCGCGAAGGCCGCGCAGTATCACGACGGCATCGCCATGGCCAACTTTATCTGGTGGGTCAAGCAGAACGTCGGAAAGATCCCCATGACGGAACTTTCCGCCGCGGACTATCTGGAAAAACAGCGCCGCGCAAACGGCGCCATCGACTTGAGCTTTGAGACCATCGCAGGCTACGGGCCCAACGGGGCCATCGTGCACTACAAGCCCACGCCCGAGGGCCAGGCGGCCATCCAGCCGAAGGGCTTCCTACTGGTAGACTCCGGCGGCCAGTATTACGAGGGCACCACGGACATCACCCGCACCATCGCGGTCGGCCCGCTCACCGAAGAGGAGCGCCACACCTACACCCTGGTGTTAAAGGGCCACATCGCCCTGGCGACCGCAAAATTCCCGCAGGGCTGCACCGGCGAGAACCTGGACGTGCTCGCCCACATGCCGCTCTGGAAGGAAGGCCTGGACTACCTGCACGGCACCGGCCACGGCGTGGGCGCCCTGCTCTGCGTGCACGAAGGGCCCAACCACTTCAGCTGGAAGGCCGGCGCGCGCGGCAAGTCCGTGCCGTTTGAACCCGGCATGATCACGTCCAACGAACCGGGTTACTACAAGGAGGGCAGCCACGGCATCCGCCTGGAGAACCTGGTGCTCTGCGTGGACGCGGAAGAGACGCCCTACGGAAAGATGCTCGGCTTTGAGACCATCACACTCTGCCCGTTCGACCGAGCGGCGATCGACGTGTCGCTGCTGACCGCGGAAGAGCGCGCCTGGCTGAACGGTTACCACGAGACCGTCTGGCAGACCTTCAAAGACGCGCTCACGCCGGAAGTCTCCGCCTGGCTGCGCGAGGAGACGCTCCCGCTGTGACGCGGCGCGGCAACTGCGACAAAGCCTTTTGTCCTGTTTCGCAAATCGCCCTTGCGCTTTTGCCGTAAATGGAGTATTACTGTACCGTCTTTCCATGAAGATGATCTGCGGCTGCAGCCTGATTTCTGCCTGCAGCCGCTTTTATGTGAGGTAACCTATGCCCGGCTCTTTTATCTTATCCACCGATTCCACAGCGGACCTCCCCGCCGCCTATCTGCAGCGCCGGGAGATCTCCGTGCTGCCCTACCGCTATCTGATGGACGGAGAAGAGTTTACGGACGATCTTCGGGCCGATCCGCAGGCGCTGCCGGCGTTCTACCGCTGTCTGCGCGCGGGCAGCCTGCCCTCCACCTCCCTGGTAAACCAGTTCCGCTACACGGAGTATTTTTCCGCGCTGCTGCAGCAGGGCAACGTGCTGCACGTCGCCTTCAGCTCCGGGCTGAGCGGTTCCTACGCCAACGCGGTCCTGGCGGCGCGGGAGCTGCGCGAGGAATTCCCCAAGCGCCGGCTGATCGTCATCGACTCGCTGGCGGCCTCCCTGGGACACGGCCTGCTGGTGGATCTGGCGGCCGATCTGCGCGACGGGGGCGCCTCCCTCACCGAGACGGCCATCTGGGTCAAGGAAAACCGGCTGCGCATCCATCATCAGTTTTTTGTCTCCGACCTGTCCTACCTGCACCGCAGCGGCCGCGTGTCCGGCCCCGCCGCAAAGATCGGCAGCATCCTGAACCTCTGTCCGCTGCTTCACATGGACGACAAGGGACAGATCATCGCGTACGAAAAGGCGCGCGGCCGCAAGACCGCCGAAAAGAAGATGCTCGACGCGATCGAGGCCCACGCGGAGGGCGGCACGGCCTATAACGGGAAACTCTTCCTGTGCCATACCGACAGCCCCGACGAGGCCGAAGGCTTTCTGGCGCAGACGGAGGAACGGTTCCCGCAGCTGGCCGGCCATATCCCCGTCTTTGACGTGGGGCCCGTCATCGCCTGCCACACCGGGCCGGGCCTGCTGGGCGCGGTCTTTGTGGG
>CACZPX010000160.1 GCA_902783095.1 uncultured Lachnospiraceae bacterium | reverse complement strand
CGGCTTCCCCATCGTTCTGCACGGTTCCTCCTCCGTACCGCAGGAGTACGTGAAGATGATCAACGAGCACGGCGGCGCCATGCCCGATGCGGTGGGCATTCCGGAGGAGCAGCTGCGTGAGGCGGCCCGTTCCGCGGTCTGCAAGATCAATATCGACTCCGACCTGCGTCTGGCCATGACCGGAACCATCCGCAAGTTCTTTATGGAGCATCCGGAGAAGTTCGATCCGCGCGAGTACTTAAAGCCCGCCCGCAACAACATCAAGGAGCTGGTACGCCACAAACTCGTGGACGTGCTCGGCTGCGCCGGAAAGGCCTGAGGTGTCTGATATGGCAAAAGAACTGAAGGGCGCTCTGATCATCGGCCAGTCCGGCGGTCCGTCCTCCGTGATCAACGCGAGCGCCTACGGCGTGATCCGCACGGCGCTGGACGCGGACTGCATTACGAAAGTATACGGCGCGCAGCACGGCATCAAGGGCGTGCTGGCCGACCGTCTGTACGTGATGGACGAGGAAGACGCGGGCGAACTGGAGCGTCTGCTGTATACGCCGTCCTCCGCACTGGGCTCCTGCCGCTACAAGATGGCGGATCCCGACAAGGACGATACCGATTACAAAAAGATCCTGGAGATCTTTAAAAAGTACGACGTCCGCTATTTCTGCTACAACGGCGGAAACGACTCCATGGACACCTGCAACCGCATCTCCAAGTATATGAAGAAGGCGGGGTATGAGTGCCGCGTGATGGGCGTGCCGAAGACCATCGACAACGACCTGTACGGCACGGACCACTGCCCGGGCTACGGCAGCGCGGCCAAGTACATCGCCACCTCTTTGATGGAAGTGGGCAAGGATGCGCGCGTGTACGATACCGGCACGGTCACCATCGTGGAGTGCATGGGCCGCCACGCGGGATGGCTGACCGGCGCGGCGGCGCTGGCCAACCTGACCGAGCGCACCGTGGACCTGATCTACCTGCCGGAGCGCGACTTTGACATGGACCGCTTTATGGCGGACATCGACCGCGTGTACAAGGCCAACGGCAACTGCCTGGTGGCGGTGTCCGAGGGCGTGCACTACGCGGACGGCAGCTTTGTGTCCGAGGCCAAGACCTCTGCCACGGACGGCTTCGGCCAC
Organism: uncultured Lachnospiraceae bacterium; assembly: GCA_902783095.1. Taxonomy (GTDB): domain Bacteria; phylum Bacillota; class Clostridia; order Lachnospirales; family Lachnospiraceae; genus UBA3774. The sequence goes on along the minus strand of CACZPX010000160.1, from coordinate 2,075 downwards.
GCCCAGCTGGGCGGCCTGGCGGCGCTGCTGGCGGCCAAGGTCAAGGCGGAGCTTGGCTGCAAGACCAGAGCGGTGGAGCTTTCCATTCTGCAGCGCAGCGCGGCGCATTGTGCCTCCGGCACGGACATCGCGGAGGCTTTTGCCTCCGGCAAGGCCGCGGTAGAAGCCATGTTAAACGGCGAGACCGACAAGATGGTGGGTTTTGTCTGCGACCGCACGAACGGTTACAAGTGCGAGATCAAGCTGTTTGATCTGTCCGACGTGGCCAACTTTGAAAAGAAGGTCCCGGCGGAGTGGATCAACGCCGACGGAAACGACGTGACGGCGGCGTTTGTGGAATACGCGCTGCCGCTGATCCAGGGCGAGACCCCCATGGAAAAGGAAAACGGCCTGCCGCGTTTCGCAAGGCTGAAAAAGGTATTCGCCGAATAAAACCAGACAGACCAAAAAGGACCCGCTGCCCGGCCGAAACGCCGGTCACAGCGGGTTCTTCCGTACAAAAAACCAAAAAACGGCAAATGCAACCGCAATGCAACGTATGGTTGCGCGGATTCAAGGTGCTAATGGCAGACTTTTATGCGGCTTTGTGGCAGAATAAAACAGTAAAGACTGCCGGCGGTGGCAGCGCCTGCCTCGCGGCGGCCGCAGCCGCCCGGAAGGATCCCGGAAAGTGAGGACGTCAATGAATATCTCGGACCGGCTGATCGCGGTAAGAAAGCAGTTCGGCCTGACACAGGAGGAGATCGCGGAACGGATGGGCGTCTCCCGCCAGGCCGTGAGCAAGTGGGAGACCGGGGAGAGCATGCCCGATCTGGTCAGGATGATCCAGCTGGCGGACGCGCTGGGGATCTCCCTCGATACGCTCTGCGGGCGGGCGACGCTTTCGGAAGAACCGGAAAAACGTCCGGAGACCGTGCCGGAAGCCGGAGAAGCGAAGCAGAAGAAGGTGCTGCGCGGATCCGGACGGCCTTTGATCATCGCGCTGGCGCTTACCGGATCGACCATCCTGTTATATGTGTTCGCCCTGCTGATCCGGCCAAACTTTCCGCTGTCGCCCACATTCCTGGCCGGGCTGAACCGAATTCTGTTTCAGGTACTGTTGCCAAAGCTGATCGTTCCTGCCGTGTGCATGATACTGGCGGTGCTGGTTGCGGCACGCCGTCTCAGGCCCGGTCCGGGCAGCCTGCTGACCATGATCCTGTTGATCGGCAATGCCTGTTTCCGTCTGGCCAACCAGGCCGTAAGCAGCGGCGGAGACGTCGTCGCAGCGCTGTTCATATACGGCGGAGAACTGGTTCTTACGATCGGGGCGGTCTGGTTTGCAGCCATGCTGGTATATGGGATCCTGGAAAAAAGGGCCTTTGTGTGGACGGTGGGGATCGTCGGAACCGTCGTTCCTGTCCTGTATCCGATCGCAGCCGAAGCGCTGCTGCGGGACGCACAGCCTGCATTTGCCCTGTCCTATGTCGTGACAGGCACGGAACTGCTGCTGTTCGCGGCGCTGGCGGTCTATGACTTTGTGAGCGGCAAAAAGCCGCATTCCGGAAAGGAGGGTTTCCATGAAACGGAACACTTGGCTGAAGAGGATCAGAGACTTTTTCAAAAAGAGACGGACGGGAGCGAAACGTGACTGGAGCCAGCTGGAGGCAAAGCACAGGCCGGAGGACAGCCTGCTGACGGATCCGGACGCGGCGACAAGGTACACGAACGTGATCGGCAGCGTATCTTCCGACGGGATCAACCGCATCGTCTGATCACCTGGCTGAAAAAAGGAGCGGAAAATGCGGTTTTGCGATCAACTGGCAGCGCTTAGAAGACGCGCGGAACTGACGCAGGGCGAGCTGGCGGAACAGCTGGACGTCTCCCGCCAGGCCGTGAGCAAGTGGGAGACCGGAGAGAGTACGCCGGATCTGGCAAAGCTGATGCAGCTTGCGCAGGTGCTTGGCGTTTCCCTGGATGAACTCTGTGCGCGGCCGGGGCCAAAGGAGCAGGAGCAGCCGGACGCGGGAGAAAAGCCCGCGGACCCGCAGGCGGCCGGGCAGTCCGAAAAGCGCGGCGGATCCGGGAAAAAGAGG
>CACZPX010000159.1 GCA_902783095.1 uncultured Lachnospiraceae bacterium | reverse complement strand
CTCATCTGGGAGTTAAACAGGATCTTCTGTTCCGCAAAACGGGCCCGCTGCCGTTCCCAGGCGGCCCGCACCCGCTCCCGGATGGCCGCGGAGGGTTCGTTTTCCCAGGCCCCGCCGATCTCGTCGTAGCCGACGGGCGGCGCCTCTACGGACAGGTCCATGCGGTCCAACAGCGGCCGGCTGATGCGGCGCAGGTAGCGCTGCACGTCGCCTTCCGTACAGCGGCAGCGGCTCCGGTCCGGGTAATACCCGCACTTGCAGGGATTCATGGCCGCGCACACCATCACGTCCGCGGGGAAACTGCAGCTGCCCTTTACCCGCGAAATATTCACTACGCGGTCCTCCAGGGGGCCCCTTAAGGCCTCCAGCGCTGTTTTTTGGAATTCCGGCAATTCATCCAGGAACAAAACGCCGCGGCTTGCCAGGGAGATCTCCCCGGGCCGCGGAAAAGAACCGCCGCCCACCAGGGCGGAGGCAGAAATGGTATGATGCGGCGCCCGAAACGGCCGGGTGCGGATGAGCGCCTGCCCCGGCGGCAGAAAGCCGCATACGCTGTAAACCTGCGTCACCTCCAGGCTCTCCTCCCAGGTCAGCTCCGGCAGGATGGTAGGCAGACGTCTGGCGATCATGGTCTTCCCGGAACCCGGCGAGCCGACCAGCAGCAGGTTGTGCATGCCCGCCGCGGCCACCTCGGCGGCGCGGCGCATGGTCCGCTGCCCGTTGATCTCCGAAAAATCCACGTCGTAATGCGGCGCCTCCGGTTCCTCTGACAAAGGCTGCTCGTGTGCCGCACCGCGATCCGGATCTCGGAAGAATTCCGCAGCCGCGGCGAGATCCGGCGCGCCGAACAGCCGTATGCCCTCTACCACAGAGGCTTCCGCAATGTTTGCCTGCGGCACCACGCAGTAGCGAAATCCCAGTTCTCTGGCCTTAAGGACCATGGGCAGAACGCCCGGCACCGGACAGACGCTGCCGTCCAGGCCCAGTTCGCCAAAGACTACGGTCTGCGCCGTAACGTCCGGGGGAACGTCCTCGTTTGAAGTGAGGATCCCCACGGCGATAGCCAGGTCAAAGGCCGTCCCCTCCTTGCGAAGGTCGGCCGGCGCCAGATTGATGGTGATCCGGCGCGGCGGAATGGCAAAGCCGGTATTGCGCAGCGCCGTGCGCACCCGCTCCCTGGCCTCCCGCACCTCCGCCGAGAGGTCTCCCACCAGAGAAAACTCCGGCAGGCCGGTGGAGATATCCACTTCTACGGCCACATAGATCCCGTCTATGCCCCGCACCGTCATGCTGTTGATCTTGCAGTACACATTCTTACCCTGTCGGCACTGCTCTCCCAACGGCGCCGTCCTTTCCGCTTTTTATCTTAAGCAGACCGGGACAGGCTGGCAAGGAACCCGCGGTTACACATGGAAGCAGGCGGCTTTCATTCTCTCGCGCGGCGGAATACGCGCCCCTATTTCGCTCCGCGCAGACTTGTGCAATGCGGCGGCTGCCGTTATAATCGCTTACAGCAGAACACTAAAGGAGGTGTCAAAATGTTCTTTTTAATCGCAGGCGTTCTCGCCATCATTGCCGGGTTCGTTGTCTATAAGATCATGAAATCGAACGTCGGCAGGTGGATCGTACTGGCACCGGTCGTCGGCGTGGTCGCGGGCATCGGGCTGATCGGTTACAGCTGTGTGGCGGTGATCCCCACCGGACACACGGGCGTGGTCACCACCTTCGGCCGCGTGGAAAACCACACGCTGGAGGCCGGCATCAACGTAAAAGCGCCCTGGCAGGAAGTGGTCATCATGGACAACCGCGTGCAGATCGCCACGCTGGACCTGGAGTGCTTCTCTTCCGATATTCAGGAAGTGAACCTGCGGTACACGCTGAACTATCAGATCAACAAGGCCAACGCCCAGGAGATCTACCGCACCGTCGGTTCCGACTACTACAACGTGGTGATCGTGCCGAACATCGCGGAAGCCGTAAAGGTGGTCACCGCCCGCTATACGGCGGAGAACCTGGTGGGCAAGCGTGATGACCTGGCGCTGGCGATCGAAGCCCAGCTGAAGACTTCGCTGAGCAGCTACGATATCGAGCTGGTGGGCACCGCCATTGAAAATATGGACTTTACGGACGCCTTCACCAACGCCGTAGAAGCCAAGCAGGTCGCCGCACAGAACAAGCTGCAGGCGCAGATCGAGCAGGAACAGAAGACCATGGAGCAGGAGCAGCAGGCCAAGCGCAGCGTGATCGACGCGAACGCGGCAGCGGACGTGGCCAAGATCCAGGCGGAGGCCGAGTTTGAGGTCGCCAAGATCGAGGCGGACGCCAAAGCCTACGCCGGTGAAAAAGAGGCCGAAAAGAACAAGGCCATCGCCGGTTCCCTCTCTCCGGACCTAGTCAACTACTACTATGTGCTGCAATGGGACGGCAAACTGCCGGAAAGCTACGTGGGCAGCGACAATCCCAGCACCATCGTAGCCATCCGCGGCACCGGCGGCAGCACCGAAAGCAATACCGCTACCGCCCCGGCCGAATAACCGGCCGCCGCGCACCCGTACCATCCATTTGTATCCCTTGCCCCGCCGGTCTCCGGCGGGGTTTTTCTGCCTGTTCCTTCCGTCTTACGCTGTCCGTCTCTGTTTTGCGCTCTCCCGCCGCAGCGGTTTGGGGGCCCCTTCCGATGCCGGCCCGTCCGGCAGCTTGGGGCGTCCTTCCGTCTTTTGTACGTCCGGCTTATCTGCACTTCCTTCCGCCTCCGGCACGTCCTGAAGCCCGATCAGGTCCTCCACGCCGCAGGAAAAGAAACGACAGAGCTCGTCCAGACTCTTCATGGTCATGTTGCCGCCGTGCTCCAGGTTGTAGACGAAGTTCATCTTTCCGCCTATGCCGCTGTCACGGTAAAAGGCGGTGATGCCGTAGGCGCGGATCTTTTCTATGGCCCCGGTGTAATCAATCCTCTTCATAGCGGATCACCTCCGAAATGCTGCAGTCCAGGCGGTCGCAGATCTGCGCGATCACCTTTAGACTGACCGGTTTGTTGTGCCAGAGTTTATAATAGGTGGGCAGGGTGATGCCCAGCTCTTCCGGCGTGAGCGCGGCAAGCTTCTTTTTGAGCGGGCGGTAGCTTATCATACCGTACCTCCCGCCAGGCGGGACTTCTCCCGTCCGGGGCGGCACCCCGACAGACGCAGCCCGATAAGAAAGGCTGCCACGCCGCAGGCGCTGAGCATCATGCAGAACCCCGTCGGCGCCGACATGGCGTCGCTCATGCCAAACCCGCAGAGCGCCGCACAGCCGCCGGCCAGCGTCAGCAGACCGCCCAACAGGTGCAGCAGGCCGCTGCCGGCACCGTATTTGCTGTTTTTGTTTTCCGTCTGGTTTCTCATATCGTCAGCCTCCTTTGATCCTGTTCCCGGAGCGGTCCCGAAACCGGCCCGCGCCGGTTTTTGCGGCTTGTCTCCTTTTTGTATCTTCATTATAGGGAAGATGGTGTCCCAAAAATCGCCCTCGATCGTTGCCTGCGCACGCCCTTTTTGCTATACTGAAAGCAGAGAAACACAGGGAGGATCGGAAAATGGCAGCAAAAGAAGCGACTCTTTTCAACGAAGAACAGCCCGCAGAGCGGGCCGGGCGCAACCAGAAGCTGAAGCTTTTGTATATGGCGAAAGTCCTGAACGAAGAGACCGACGACAGCCATGGCCTGACCATGCCGGAACTGATAGAGAAACTGCATAAATACGACGTCAATCTCAGCCGGAAGACCGGCTACGACGATCTGACGCTGCTGAGCGACTTTGGGATGGATATCATCTCGGAGCGGCGGGGAAAACAGACCGTTTACTATGTCGGAAAGCGGGATTTTGAGCTGCCGGAATTAAAGCTTCTGGTGGACGCCGTCCAGTCCGCGCGCTTTATCACGGACCGCAAGTCCAAGGAACTGATCTCCAAGCTGGAGCGTCTGTGCAGCCGCTATAACGCCGGCCAGCTGCACCGCCAGGTGACCATCAGCGGGCGCGTGAAATCCATGAACGAGCGCATCTACTACAACGTGGACCGCCTGCACGAGGCCATCGAACAGGACCTGCAGATCTCCTTCCAGTACTTCAGCTGGAACGTCCGCAAGGAGCCGGAGCTGCGCCACGGCGGCGCCTTCTATCACGTAAGCCCGTGGTCCCTGATGTGGGACGACGAAAACTACTATCTGGCCGCCTACAACGCCGCGGACGACCAGATCCGGCACTACCGTGTGGACAAGATGCAGAAACTCACCACGCTGAACGTTCCCAGAGAAGGAAAAAAACGGTTTAAGGAATTCGATCTGCCCAAATACGCCAATTCGCTGTTCGGCATGTTCGGCGGCGAGGAAGTACGCGTCACGCTGGAGGCGGACAACGATATGGCCAACGTGTTCGTCGACCGGTTCGGAAAGGACATCATGATCATTCCAAAGACGGACGGACGCTTTTCCACCACCGTGACGGTCGCCTTCAGCAACCAGTTTCTGGGCTGGATCTTTGCGTTGGGAAATAAGGTGAAGGTGGTCGCACCCGCGTCGGTGGTGGAAAAAGTAGCCGAACAGGTGCGCCTTTTGGCCGCGCAGTACGCATCGTCTTCACAGCCGACGGTCATTTCATAAAGGCCGTCGCAGCGCACGCCCGGGCGCCGTGTCCGTAGCGGTCACTTTTTAGCCGTCTGCTCCGCCGCGCGCGCCCTGGCAGCTGCCGCCCTCGCTTCCAGTTCCGCCCTTTCCTTCACCTTCATCACCTTAAAGGCGCAGTCCGTCTTCGCCACCCAGAGCTTATACGCCAGGTAGTACAGCGGCGCCATGATCATCATGATCCAGAACGTGGTGCGGTAGGAAAACGCCGTGACCAGCGAGCCGGCCAGCAGGCCGCCCAGCGCCACGAACAGTTCCCAGCAGCAGGAATAGGTGGCCGCCGCCTTGGCGCGGTGCTCCTTGGGCACGGAACGCGCGGAGAGGATCTGCGAGCTGGTGACCGACAGGCCGATGCTCACGCCCAGCAAAAAGGCGCCAGCCAGAAACAGCGGCAGCGATTCCGCATGAACGACGCCCAGCAGGCCAAGCACCAGGGTTACGCAGGAGGTGATGATGATCGGCTCCTCTCCCTTCTTTTCCATGACCCTGCCGATAAAGATGCGGCTCGTGAACGTGCCGATGCCCTGCATCATAAAGTAGAGACCGGCGGAAAAATCCACCTCTATGGACTTTAAAAAGAGCGCCATGTAGTTGCCGATGGTGGCGCTGACGATCGCGATAAAGCCGCCCGCCATAGAGGGCGGGAAGGCGCGCCGTTCGATCACCAGATCAAAGACGTTGATCTCCTTAAACCGGGGCGCCGGCTGCCAGTCCACCTGTTCAAAACGGAAACGTGTGAGGATGAGCATGGATACCAGGCAGCAGCCCGCCAGCGTAAAGAAGAAGGGGATATACCCGTAGTTGTTGTAGATCCACAGTCCCACCGTGGGCATGAGCGTGGTGGCCAGCGCGTTGGAAAAGCCCAGATAGCCCACGCCCTCGCTGAAGCGCTCCGGGTTGATGGTATCGTAGCCGTTCGTCGTGGACGCCGTGATGACCCACGCAAAAAACATGCCCTGAAAGCCGCGCAGGATGATGAGCAGCACCAGGGGCGCCAGATTGTAGAGCGAAAAGGTGCCGGCCATGCCCAGCAGGCCGAAGATGTAGATCTTTTTGCGGCTGCGGTTGTCCAGAAACCAGGCCGCGACCGGTTTCATCAGCAGGGAAAAGACCGCGTAGATGAAGGCCGATACGCCCACGTTCATATCTGTGCCGCCGAGCGACGTCATGTGCAGGGCGTAGGGCGAGGTGAACATGTTGCCGGCGCTTAAGGTGACAAAATTTGCCACAAAGATCAGGATATAGTTTTTGGTCCAGAGTTTCGGTTTGGCCGATGAT